>JBAUMA010000139.1:0-1558 GCA_049578485.1 Specibacter sp. | reverse complement strand
GACCGCCTAGACGGAGACCTCGGCGAGGCTTGGCTCGTCGACGGGATTGGAGCCGGCCTCGAGCGTTGATGGCAGGTGCACTGCCTCCTCGTTGCGGTGGCGGCCAAGAACGGCAAGGGCAATGCCGGCCGCCGACCACAGTGCCAGGGCCAACCAGTGGATGCCTTGTGCGGCGTTCGGGAAGTAGGAAATGTCACGCAGGAGGGTGCCCGTGGCGCCCGGTACGAACCACTGGCCAATTTCGCCCCAGTGCCACGGCAGGAATTCCTGGGGAGAAGTCAGTGACGAGATCGGGTTGCCGATGAACATGGTCAGCACGGCACCGATCGGAATGCCTGGCTTGCCCAGCAGGGATTCCAGGCCGATGATCGTGATCGCGGTGGCGAACAAGCCCAGGCCCATGGCCAGGGAGTTGAGCAGGTATGGCCCGGACAGTATCCCGAACCAGCCCTGCAGGATGCCGACAAGCCCGAGGCCCCCGACGATGCCGTAGACGCCCGCGGCGGCCAGGCGGCGCCGGAAGCCGGTCACCAGCAGCGAAATCAGGACACCGCCAATCATGCCGCCCATCGCCAGGGGCAGGCCCAGCAATGCCAAGCCGGTGCCGCGGGGATCTTGCTTGCTTAGGGGCGCAACGTCTGTCACCGTCACCTTGGGTGCCGGCGTCGGCTGCAGGGCTGCCTTCACGGCGGAAAGCTCGCCGGAGGCAACGGCCTTCTGCATCTGCGCGGCTTGCGCGGCGGCGGCCTTCTGGGCCATGCCCTGTGAAATGCCGGCGGCTGCCTGGTTCATGATCTGGACGACGACGGGGCTGGCCGCGGATGCGGTGACGACCTCCACGCCGGATCCATCCTCGGCAAGCACGAATGCGCCGTAGGCGCTCCTTGTCTCAACCGCGTCGATGGCGGCCGCGCGAGTGCCGACGGGGCTGATGGCAAAGGCACCGGCCTTGCCCAATTGCGTTTCCAGGGCCGTGGCGGCAGGGCCACTGCCCGAGACGACGATGGGCAGGTTGTGCACGCTGGAGGTGACCGTCGGCCAGAGGAAGGCCAGCAGTACGACGGCGACGGCGGCTGCGGCGCCAAGGGCGGTGGCAAGCGTCAGCCCCCAGCGGGTGTGGGGTGCTTCTGTGGTGGGCACGGGGGCTCCTCATGACTAAAAACGAATGTTCGTTCTTTATTAAGCCATTGCACGCCCGCCGCGTCAAGAACGATCGTTCTTTATTGCTGGTAATGTGCAGGCATGCCCCGCGTTTCCGATGAACATCGACAGCTCATGACCCTGCGGATCGAACAGGCCGCCATGGAGTGCGCCCGGCGCAAGGGATTCGCCGCCCTGTCGATGTCCGACATCATCAGTGAATCCGGACTGTCGGCCGGCGCCATCTATGGCTACTACAAGGGCAAGGACGAACTTCTTGCGGCGCTGGCCCGTCGCGTGGTTGGCGGCAGGATCGCATCCTTGGACGAATTGGCCTCCCGCACTCCCGTTCCGCACCCGGCCGAAGGACTGTGCGAGTTCATGGCCAATGCCACGACCCCGATGCGCGACGGGGGAT
>JBAUMA010000138.1:0-2990 GCA_049578485.1 Specibacter sp. | reverse complement strand
GGCCGGGGCCGGCGCGGCTTCCCGCTCGAGGTCCACAAGGAAGGCCTCGTTCTTGGGGACCACTGGGGCTTGCTCGGCGTCGAAGTGCTCGTCACCGTCGGCGAGCCCAAGATAGATCATTGTCTTGCGCAGAGCGCCAGCCATGGTTAGCTCCTCATTAGTCTGCTTTTGCGGGTGGGTGTAACAAAACCTACTTGTTGTTGCCAACACCCAAAACGCTACCCCACGGCGGGACGCGGGCCGAGTATATCGGAACCGACACGCAGGTGTGTCGCCCCGGCACGGATGGCCGCCTCCAGGTCATGGCTCATGCCGGCGGAGATCGCGGCGGCTCCGGGGTGGTTGTGCACCAGGGCCGCGGAGATTTCGGCGAGCCGCTCAAAGGCCGCCGACGGTTCTGCGTCCAGGGGCGCCACGGCCATGACGCCGGCCAGTTTCAGTCCCGCCGCGCCAGCCACGAGGTCTGCCAGCATGCCAACGTCCGACGGCGCGGCCCCGCCCCGTGCGCCCGGCTCCCCCGACACCCCGGCCGGGTCGGCATCCCCGGAGAGGTCGACCTGGATGAAACATTCAAGTGCGGCACGCCCATTAAGGTCCTGTTGGGCGGCCATGGCCCTCCCGAGCGCCCCGACGAGGGAGCTCCGGTCGATCGAGTGGACGGAATGGGCGTAGTGGACCACGCTCTTGGCCTTGTTCTTTTGCAGTTGGCCGATGAAGTGCCATCGCAGTGCCGGGTCGGCTACGTCGTGGGCTTTGGCGGCCGCTTCCTGGTCCCGGTTCTCCCCCACGTCGGCAACCCCGAGTTGCCGCAGGCGCCGCACGTCCGCGGCCGGGTGGAACTTGGTCACCACGATCAGGGTGGGCACAGCCGCCCCGGCGGCCTTGGCGATCCTGTCCCTGACGGCGGCAAGGTTGGCTTCAAGAGTGAGCGCGCGGGAGTCCGGGGTGTTCATGGCTTAGCTTCCTTCGGTGGTTCAGGACAGGGCGTGTCCGGCAAGGGCCGCGAAGCCGATGAAGCGGCCCTCGGTTTCGCCGTCCCGGACTGCGCGGCGGTGGGAGAAGAACTCCGGGTGCTCGAGCGTGCACCTGCCTTTGTTGGTGACCGCAACCCCAAGACGCGTCAATTGGGCGGCGACCGCGGCGGGCAGGTCAAGGGCGGGGGTCCCCCAGCTCGTGGTGGCGTAGGCGGCCGGTTCGACCGCGGCCACCGCATCCCGCATGGCCGCCGGGACTTCGTAGCAGTTCCCGCAGACGCTGGGACCGATCCAGGCTGTCACGTCAACGGCACCGGCGCGCCGGAGCCCGTCCACGGTGGCCGCGATGACGGCCTTTTCCACGCCGGGACGCCCGGCGTGGGCAACACCCAGCACCGGGTTTCCGTCAGCGGCCGTGCCAACCAAGATCACCGGGACGCAGTCGGCGACCATGACCGCGAGGCTGGCTGAACGCGAAACCATGCCGTCCGCCGTCGGGCCTTCCGGGGCGCCGGCGGCAGGTGCGTCGATCACCGCCACGTCGCTGCCGTGGACCTGGTCCATGTATTGCAGGTGCAGCGGGAACTCCGCACCTGCCAGTTCGCCCAGCTCGGCATCCAGGGCGGCACGGCGCTCCGCGACCATGTTGGGGTCATCGCCTACGTGAAAGGCCAGGTTGCCGGTGCGGGTGTCGGTGAATCCCACCCACAGACCGGGTGAGACTTGTTCGCGAAACCACAGCACGGGCAAACTGGCCTTTCGGTGCCGAACCAAAAAGGCACGGCGTGTTGGCGAAGCGGCGGACGTTACTTCAGGAAGTCCGGCACGTCCAGGTCATCGGCCCGGTGGCCGGTGAGGTCGGGCTCCACAATGGCGGGCAGCTCCACATCGAAACCGCCGTCAACCGGAACGTGCGAGGTAGACTGCTGGCCCCACTGGTTCAGGTTGGTCACCGTGGCACCTGCGGCCGGCACGCTGGCGGGCACGGGAGGGGCTGCCGGGGCGGCGGCCTTCTCCGGGGTTTCCAGGATGTTGTCCGGAGTGTCAAAGCCTGCGGCAATGACTGTCACGCGTGCCTCATCGCCCAGGGCGTCGTCAATGACGGCACCGAAGATGATGTTGGCCTCGGGGTGGGCAACTTCCTGCACCAGGCGGGCTGCCTCGTTGATCTCGAACAAGCCCAGGTCGGAGCCACCCTGGATGGACAGCAGCACGCCGTGGGCGCCGTCGATCGAGGCCTCCAGCAGCGGGGAGGCGATCGCGAGCTCGGCGGCCTTGACCGCGCGGTCCTCGCCACGGGCCGAACCGATGCCCATCAGGGCCGAACCGGCACCCTGCATGACCGACTTGACGTCAGCAAAGTCAAGGTTGATCAAACCCGGGGTGGTGATGAGGTCGGTGATGCCCTGGACGCCGGAGAGCAGCACCTGGTCGGCGGAACGGAACGCGTCAAGGACGGAGACGTTCCGGTCGCTGATGGAGAGCAAGCGGTCGTTGGGGATCACGATGAGCGTGTCGACCTCGTCGCGCAGCGCCTCGATGCCGTTGTCGGCGCTGGTGGCGCGACGGCGGCCCTCGAAGGTGAAGGGACGGGTCACAACACCGATGGTCAGGGCTCCCAGAGTGCGGGCGATCCGGGCCACGACGGGGGCGCCGCCGGTGCCTGTGCCGCCGCCTTCGCCAGCCGTCACGAAGACCATGTCGGCGCCGCGCAGCACCTCTTCGATCTCTTCCTGGTGGTCCTCGGCCGCCTGGCGCCCGACGTCGGGGTTGGCGCCGGCGCCGAGGCCGCGCGTCAACTCACGGCCGACGTCGAGCTTGACGTCGGCGTCGCTCATCAGCAGCGCCTGAGCGTCGGTGTTGATGGCAATAAACTCAACGCCGCGCAAGCCCACGTCAATCATGCGGTTTACTGCATTCACGCCGCCGCCGCCGATGCCGACGACCTTGATGACGGCCAAGTAATTCTGGGGTGCTGCCACGTTAAGTGTCCCTTGTTCGTATCTTGCTACATGT
>JBAUMA010000137.1:0-5179 GCA_049578485.1 Specibacter sp. | reverse complement strand
CCCGAGGATCCCACGAATGCCACAGTTGAGCCGAAGGGGATGCTCAGTGAGATGTTCTTCAAGGCATCGTCACCGTCGGGTGAATAACGGAAGCTCACGTTGCTCAGCTCAAGACCCTTGGCACCCGTTGGAAGCTTTTCACCGGATCTGTCGTTCTTGCGTTCACCGGCAAATTTTTCCACCGTCTTGATGTCTGCGACCACCACTTCGGCAAACGGTGCGCTGGAGGACGTCTGGGAAATAATCGACTGGAAGCGCTGGAGCGAAGGTGCCATGCGGAAGCCGGCCAGGGCGAAAAGCGACACCGAAAGCATGGCCTGCTCCGCCCCGCCGGTCGCGTAACCAACCCCGCCGATCACGGCGAACCCGCCGATGAGGGCGGATTCCAAAACATAGCGGGGCACGATGCCCAGGAATTGGATGTTGGCTCGCGCACGGGAGGTGTGGATGCGATTGGCATGCACCACCTCGGCAACTTCGCCTTCCTTGTTTCGCAGCGTCACTTCCTTCAGGGCCGTCACCATCTCGGTCAAGAGCTGGGCCACCCGGAACGAGTAGTCACGGTTCACCCGGCCGGCAACAACGGCACGCCGGGAAACCAGGAAGTACAGCAAGACGGCAACGGAGCCCAAATAGACCAGGGCCACAACCGCTGTGAGGGGCTGGGCGATCGCCAGCACCAGGACAACCACGACAAAGGTGAGGACTTCACCCGTGAGCGTCATGAACGGCAAGAGGAATCCGGCGATGGTGTTGGCGATGCCGACGTCGGCAATGCGCACGAGGTCCGAAGAGTTGCGGCGCAACCGCTCCACCCACGGTGCGACCAAATAAGAGGCAAAGAGACGATCGCCCATGGCGAGTTCAAGACTGGCCAACCTGCGGGTGGCCCACCACTGCAGCACCAGGGCCAACACGCCCTTGAGGATGATGACGCCACAGACGACTCCGATGGCGATAAAAAGGCCGGTTCCAGCCACCTCGACGCCGATGCCGGGGACCTTCCACGGTGTGCCGCTGACCAGTGGCGTCAAAATCAACGCCAACAATCCCATGGCAAAAGCGTCAAACATGGCCAAAATAGCCAGCAGGATTGAATAGGTACGAACAAAGCCGCGACTGGAATCGGGCATAATCGACATGACACTCTTAAAAGTGCCCCACAGCGACTTCACTCGTTGTCCCCGATTCCAGCGGAATCCAAGGCCAAGATACCCACCGTTGCCGTTGCCACATCAGTCCTACGCATTTTTATCACCATTGCATTCTACCGGTCGCTTCGGGAACAACCTTGCGCCGAACCTTGGCCGCACCCGGCAGGACGGCGCACATCGTACGACGCCGTCCGGACCGGGAGACCTATAACAAGGCCGACGCCGCCATGAAACGCACCGGTGATTCACTCTGGAATTGTGAAATGGCGTGTGAAGCAAACAAGGTGGCGGGCGTGCCGAACTTTCTGCGCAGCCGGCTCAGCTCCACCAGCCGGTCACTGCCGACGGTTTCGTCGGTGACGGCCGAGAACAGCCGAGAATCCGCCATCGACAGGGGCCGAAGGGCCTTCGGGGCGGCCGCCAGGAGCCTGTGGCCCACGGCAGACAGCGCCGCACGGTCTGCCCCGCTCCAATCCGATGCTTCCCGGGATGCAGCCGCAGCGAAAACATGCACCCGAATCAGTTTCGTGACAATTGCCTGCCTCGATGGTTCCGGCAACCGCCCGAACCATTCGGAGTCCACCAGGTCCATGGCAAATTGGAAGTCCGACTCGATGGGCCGGACCTCACTGGTCACCCGGTCCACCGCGTCCGCACCCACCACATAGTGGCCGGCACGGCGTGCGTAGTCGATGCGGCCCCCGCCAAAGTACAACTTGGAGGAGAACTCCTGGTCCTCCCCCGTCCGGTAGCCGGCGGTGAATCGTAGCCCAAGGCGACGAATCTCCGCCGTTTGCACCAATCCCAGCGGCGCGGTGCGATAGCTCAAGCGATCCTTGACCGGATGCAGGTCAAGGCTGCGGCCCACACGCACCGGAGGTGTGCGCACCTTGGCACCTCCCGCATGGCGCTCGGGAGCCAGGACGGCCGCCGATCCGTGGCGCTGTGCAATGTCAAGCCATTGCTTTAGCGCACCGGGCTCAAGGAAGTCATCACTTCCCATAACGCTAATGTAGCTCGCCGATGCGGCGTCCAGTCCTGCATTAAACGGCCCCGCGGGGCTGGGAATACCGTCATTGCAGGCCAGGAAGCGCACCTGCTTCAGGAAAGGCGTCGGAATCTGGCTGCGAATCTCGGCCACGTCAATGTTGTGGCACACCACATTGATCCGGAGTCCCCCGTTGACATTGACGGCAAGGCCGGCCGCAACAGCCGACTCCACGGCCCGGCCGATGGGACGAGTACTGCTGTGGACGGCAATGACCAGGTCGATGGCAGGGATGAAGTGCTCAGGCTCTTTTGGCATTTTTGCAGACTATCACTGCCTGAATGTGGGGCAGTCGCGATTGGTTCATTTCATTGCCCCAGTCCTCAGGGGACGATTTGGCCAATGTAGGCGGCCGTGGCCGCGGAGTTGGTTTCGGCGTCGTAGAGCCTGTGCCACGTCGCTTTCGGGTTGAAGGTGCCAGGGGGCGCCAGAAGGATTTCAGCGACTGCATCAGCAAGTTGTGCGTTGGCGAAGTCCGAAGGGATGAGGACGCCGGTTTGCAATTCGGGTCCCACTATTTCCGCCGTCCCGCCCACATCCGTGGCAACAACCGGCACGCCGAAGGAGATGGCTTCCATGATGCTCACGGGCACCCCCTCGGTGGTGCTGACATTGACAAACACGGAAACCGGCAGGCTTTCATAGAACTTCATGATTTCCGGGTGGGGCACCGCGCCCCTAAGCTCGATGGCAAGATTGTCGCCCTGCAGCATTTCAGCTTTCCGGCGCAGCTCGCCCTCCAGCGGACCGCCGCCAAAATGCACCCATCTCAACGGTTGCTTCGGCGCGAGGAGCGCCAGCGCTTCGGCAATTCGATCCACGCGTTTGAGTTCGATGACATTTGAACAGCTCACGACGACGCGTTCGGTGCTGTCCGGCGCGGCTCCCCGCAGCTCGCGCGAGCCGTGATTCCTGGATCCCAGCCGTCGAACAACAACCTTCGAGCTGAATCCGGCGTCGGAGTAGCGCTGTTCCAGGTAGGATTTTCCCTTGTCAGAAACAGTCAGGATGCCGTTGACACGTTGGAATATTGCGCTCCGAAGCGGCAGGTATCCGCTGAGTTCTTCGTATAGGTCGTAGCCGTGCAGCCGGACGAAGACCCCGGCGAGGCCCGGACGAAGCCAGGGTATGGCGAGGCCTGCGCCCATTCCCCAAAAACTGTAGACAGTTGTCGACCCTGCCGATGCGTCCAAAGCGGCACGCAACCGTGGATCGTTGGCTACGGTCATCCCCACGGCCGCCCCGGAAAAGAAGGATTTTACATGCCCACGCAGGGCCCCGGCCTTGACTTCTCCGAAAAATGCGGCGAACAGATTTGCCAACGCGCTGGGGCGGAGAAGTCCTGCAATTTTCGTCGTGGCCGCTGCACCGTAGAGGTTCCCGGCGTAGCTGACATTGCGCGGCAGCTCGGCAAGAGGTTCAGCCCTGGGCGGGCAGTAATTGAAAACCCGGACTTCATCAAATTCCGCAGCCAGTGCATCGATTTCGTTCTGGACGAAGGCGTGGTCACCTGCGGTGTACGGGTATTGGTTTGTCAGTAGGACCAGGCGACGCGGTGTCACTGGCGCACTCCCTTAGTTCTTCGGTGAATTTCCCGCGGCGTCGGCTTCCCAGGGCCGCGGGGCCTCATCCAGGGCAATCCGCCGGGCAAGCAGAGTCAGGGTGTTTTCCAAGTGACGAAAGCGTTGGTATGTGGTGGCCATGAACACCAGGAAGCTGACGATCAAGGCATAGAGGACCAGGTCGGTGCCGCGGCCAATGCCCAGAAGCCGGGCAAGGTGCGTCAGTGCGGTCGGGAAGAATACCGAAAATGCTGCAACACAGGCGAACAGCACCAGCATGATGCGACGAATGGCCAGGTGCCGGGCGTTGGAACCGCCACGCATCAATGCCACCGACACCAGGATGACGGCAAGGACCAGAACTATTTGAACCAGGATTTGCACGTTCTCACCTAAAGAAGAGGTCCGCAACGATGTTGACGGAGTTGAGGAGGGACTGGCCCTTGGAGCGGGAATAGTCGGTGTAAATGATCACAACTGGTTGCTCAACCCAGCGCGGCTTCATGTCGGCAAGCTGCTGGACGAGTTCGGAGGCGTGGGCCATCCGGTTTTGCTTCAGGTGGATCCGCCGGGCAACGTCCGGATGGAAGGTGCGCAGGCCGTTGTGGGCGTCGGTCAGTGCCATTCCCGTGGAAAAGCGCGACTGGATGGCGGCAACCTTCAAGACGAGGCGCTTCATGGGAGAGAGCTTTGTCCGCCCGTCCAGGAACCTCGAGCCCAGCACCACCTCTGCCTCGCCGGAAAGAATCCGGGCCACCATGGCCTTCGCGTCCTCGACGCGGTGCTGCCCGTCGGCGTCGAAGGTGACGATCGCATCCACTTCGGGGTCGCTGAGCGCATATTCCATGCCTGTTTGCAGTGCTGCCCCCTGGCCAAGGTTCACGGGGTGCTGGACGACGACGGCTCCGGCCTCCCGCGCAATGCGCTGGGAACCGTCACTGCTTCCGTCATCAATGCAGACGACGTTGGGGAAATCCGGAAGGAGGCCGCGGATGACGCTGCCGACGACAGTGGCTTCGTTGTACATCGGTATGACTATCCAGGTGCGACTCACCCTCCCAGTATCCCACAGAGAACACTGGCACCAGACCTCCGCAGGCCGCGCCGGTGCGTGCCGCCATGTGCACCACGGCGCCGGTTCCCCTTAAGCTTGAACCATGCGAATTTTGAGTGTGGTGGGCGCACGCCCACAGTTTGTCAAGCTTGCCCCGATCGCGAAGGCCATGGAGGGCCGGGCCGAGCACGTCATTGTCCATACTGGTCAACATTATGACGAGCTCATGTCCGACGTCTTTTTCAAGGATCTTGGCATCCCCACACCGGACTACAATCTGGGTGTTGGCTCCGGAAAACACGGTGAGCAGACTGGCTCGATGCTGGCCGGGCTGGAAAAGGTCTTTGAAGACGCCAAGCCC
>JBAUMA010000136.1:0-1978 GCA_049578485.1 Specibacter sp. | reverse complement strand
CATCCCAGCCGTGCTGTGCCTGCAGCAGAACCCGGCGCGGCGCGGCATCGGCGGCCGGTGCGGGCACCAGCGAGCCATACGGCGTTGCGCCTGCCCCGGATTCCCACGCGACGGCCTCAGTGCCGGGCGTCTCGTCGGCAAAGAACACATCGGCGTGGGCGCGCACATCGCCGGAATAGTCCAGCACATCGGCGGGGAGCTCGCCCAGCCAGCGCATGGCCAGGGCGGGCAGGGCCACGGCAACGACGAACGGCGCCCGTCCCGCCGCGCCCGCACGCGACAGCGCGGCTTCGGGGTCCGTTGTGGCCACAATGTTGGCGTCGGCGGCGTCGTCGGAGGAACTTTGGCAGGGCCGGCTCAGGGCAGTGGCCCCCACGGCCCAGGTGGCCAGCAGCCACACGAGGGAGCGCCAATGGACCGGCATGTCCACAGCAACGGCCGTGCCGGGCTCGGCGTCCAGCTCATCAACAATGAAATTGGCTGTTTTGGCCACCCAGAGGTCCAGGACCCGCCCGGACAACTCGACGCGCTCGGAGTCCGGGCCGTACCACGTCAGGCGGGGGGCTGTTGCGTTTTGGCTCCGCAGCGCCAGCAAGAGTTCGGGGATGGTGGTGGGGGTAGTTGCCATGGGTCGATCTTTCCACGGCTCGGGCAAAAAATAATTCCGCCGATTTTACAAATTGCAAGCGCGGCGGTGAAGTGCGTCACATGGTTGTCATGTTCGGGGAAGTGAAATACGCGTAATCACGTGACAATTGACAGGATATTCACAGTTTGTGGAGAAATAACGCCAAACGCTGGTGCATAACGGTATGAAACACCCGGGCGTGGCGTGCAGGTTGAACGGGGCAGACAGTGGTTATGATCGCCTGCCCGCTTGACGTTGGGGACTTACATGGATGTAATTAGAGCCACGAACCGCTGCCGCTGGGGCCCGGGACCGTAATTTCGCGGCAAGGCCGGCATGGCGCAGTCATTGCGGCAACATTCAGGAGGACGAACATGGGGCAAGTGCAGCTGAGTGTGACAGAGAACTTTAGCGAGTCAATTCAAGGCCGGCCGGCGGCGAAATACCGTCCGCGCGGCGTGCCGACCGACTGGTTTGTGGACCCCGCGGATCCGGATGCGGCGCAGTCGTATGAGCAGGCCAACAAGAAGGCCCTGGAAGATGCTGCCACCGCGTTTCTTACTTCGCATGAAGACGATGCCGAGGCGGATTTGTCGCCCACCATTGATTTCACGACCGGTCCAAGTACCGGGGGAGCGGTTCCGGTGTGGATTGGATTGCGGCCCGGTCTTGACGACTTCAGCGACGAAGGTGAACTAGGCTGGCAGAGTGATGCCTTGTGTGCACAAACCGATCCGGAGGCGTTTTTCCCGGAGAAGGGCGGATCCACCAGGGACGCCAAAAGGGTGTGCGGTGCCTGCAACGTCAAGGCGCAGTGTCTGGAATACGCTCTGGCTAATGACGAGCGATTTGGAATCTGGGGCGGTCTGTCCGAGCGTGAACGCCGGCGGCTGCGGAAGCGAGCAGTCTAATTCTTGAAGCAGTAAAAGTCACCGCCGTTCTGGTTGCCCACAATGGCGGTGCCTACCTTCCCACGGTCTTAACCGCCCTGGCGGATCAAACGAGGGCGGCCACGGCCATCCTCGCCGCTGACGTCGGCTCAACGGACGATTCCGGGGAACTGTTGCGCAAGGCCCTGGGCGAGCGCAACGTTATTTCCTTTGACGGGCGTCGGGGCGGCTACGGTGCCGCCGTCAAGGCGGTTTTGGCCCACGAGAAAAACCAGCCCCGCCAGCGTGTCCGGGCCGGCGTCTCCGTTGGTGCCGCGCACGACGCCGGTGCCCCGGGTTCGCCGGCCGGCTCGAGTGCCGCTCCGGCCCCGGAAGGCGTTGAGGACACGGCCCACGAGTGGATCTGGCTGCTGCAGGACGACGCCGCTCCGGCCCCCGACGCCCTCGAACGGCTCCTGGA
>JBAUMA010000135.1:0-4392 GCA_049578485.1 Specibacter sp. | reverse complement strand
GCCGGGAGTTGCCACGCCGCCGCAGGCCGTCAGGACCAGGGCGAGGGTGGCCGTGCCGGCGACCAGGGCGGGGGCCAGGAAACGACGAGGGGTGGTGGTTGCGGAGGGCATGGGTGTCCTTAGGGGGCTGCGCGGAACGCGGGAATGAAGGGGGTGGGGAAAGTGCTGTCGTCGGGGCCGAAAACGTTTAGGGCGAGGGGGCTGAGGTGAGCAGCCGGCGGCGGTTGCGCCGGCCCGCGCGGACCAGCAGGAAGGCGGCCAGCAAAAACACGACGGGCAGGTACCGGGACCAGAGGACGATCTCCGAGGCGGCCGATTCGTGCGCCGAAATTTCGGCGGCCGTGGTGGCAACATGTGAGTCCGGGACGCGCCATTCGCCGTCGCCGGCCACCACGATGGTGCGGGAGGTGGACAAGCCGCCGCCACTGAGTGTCAGCGTCGCGCCGGAGGTGTTGACGGCGTCCAGGACGGTGCCGTTGACGAGCCATACGGTCACGTTGCCCTTGTGGCTCCAGTTGGCGGCAAAGGGTCCGGGGTTTTGCACGGAGCTGATGCCCACGGGCATGCGCCCGCCGTTCAGGCCGGCCAGATCGTCCAGTGACACTTTTGCGGGGTCCGCAGCAGTAGAGGCGACGACGTCGGCGGTGTAGACGGCAGCGTCGAGCCCGGCGTGGGATTCGGTGCCCTGCGCCGAGAGTGCGTAGGAAGTCTTGCCGCCCTTGGTCGCCGTGACGGTGAGTGTCGGCGCGCTGCCGGGGCTCACCGACGCTGAGCCAAACGGCTGGTTCGCGGCTGTGATGACCGGGGTTCCGCCGGCCGCACCCGGGGCGGCCGGTACCGTCAGGGGTGCGCCCAGCACCAGGGCCAGCGCTGCCGCGGCGAGCGTGCCGGCGGCGGCAAACTGGATGCGCGGGAGCCGGACGGCGGACGGCCGCCTGGTGCGCGGCCACAGCACGAACGCGAGCATGGGAACCAGGTACAAGGCCCAGCCGAGGACTTCCACGAGGCGGGGGTCGTTGGGAATGCCGAACACTCCGGTGAGGACAGCGGACCGGGCGCTGCCGTTGGGGGCCAGCCAGGCCAAGCTCACGGTGGCGTCTTGGCCAATATTGAGCCAGCCGGCCTCGTGGGCGGTGCGCAGGGATTTCATGACCAGCCCGGCCGCCACGAACACCAGGAAAGCTCCGGTGACGGTGAAGAACTTGGCCAGGTTGACCTTGATGGCGCCGCGGAACAACAGGAATCCGATGCCGGCCGAGATGACCAGGCCAATCACGGCACCGCTGCCGGCCGCCACGGGGCTGAGGGAAGATTGGAACGCGGCCACCATGAACACGGCCGTTTCGATGCCTTCGCGGAGCACGGCCAGGAAGGCCATGCCGGCCAGGGCCATCAACGAGCCGCCCGTGAGTGCGGAGCCGGCGTGTGTTTCCAGGGCCGATTTCATGGTGCGCGAATTTTTGCTCATCCACAGGATCATGAACGTCACAATCACCACGGCGGCCGCGCCAATGATGGTCTCCATGGCTTCCTGCTGTTGTTGCGGCAGGGCTGCCGAAACGATCTCCAGCGCGATGCCCACGAGGGCGCTGAGCAGGACCGCGGCGCCGACCCCGAGCCACATGGGCTTCAAGGATGCGCCGTTGCGGCGCAGGAAAGCGGCAATCATGCCAACGATGAGTGCGGCCTCCAGGCCTTCTCGCAGGCCAATGACAAGGGTTGCTAGCACCTACATACTCCGGTGTCCGTTGCGTCGGGAGCAGGGGATTGCCCCTGCGTTGGCAAGGCTACCCTTAGAACGGCAAAAGATGCTAATTAGGCAAGTTAGTTGTGACGTAATAAAAAGTGCGACAGCGTTCCCGGGGCGGATGCCCCAACTACCAGTGGTGCTCGGGGGCGTCCATGACGGTGGTGCCCGGCTCGGCCGGGGTCCACTGGTCAAATGGCGTGTCCAGCGTGTAACGCCCGGCCGCGGACACGAGCGTGCGGACCTCCGCGTTGCCGGGGTTGTTCAGCGACTCAAAGTACTCCACCGACCAGTGGAACCAGCGCATGCAAAACAACCGCATGGTCAACCCGTGGGTCACCAGCAGCGTGTTGGGGGAGTAGCCGGGCCTGGCCCAGTGCCTGTAGAGGGTCTCCATGAAGGAGGAGACCCTGTCGTAGACGTCCGAGCCGGACTCGCCCTCGCGGAACCTATAGAAGAAATGCCCGTAGGCGTTGCGGAGCTCCTTTTGGTCGGCGATCTCAGCCGGGTTTTGAAAGTTTGCCCAGTCCTGTTCGCGCAGCCGCGGCTCCTCCACGACCCGCTCCACCAGCTCACCCAACGCCATGGCTTCCAGGGTTTGGTAGGCGCGCAGGTAGGGGGAGACGTAGACGCAGACCGGCTGGCCGTCGAGTTGCCGGCGGATCTTCTCCCCGGCGGCCTTGGCCTGCGCCTTGCCCTGTTCGGTCAGCGGGATCCTGTAGTCGGGGATCCGGTTGTACAGGGTCTGGTCCAGGTTGGCTGCCGACTGTCCGTGGCGGACCATGATGATCTGGCGTGGGGCGCTCATGTCAACGAGCCTAGTCCCCGCGTGCAGGAGCGGACTTCCCGGCGCGCGTGGGGCGCAAGGGACGTCAAGGCGGCATGATGGAGTCCATGAGTGAAACGGTGCCCCGCAATGCCCAGTCCGACGGAGGCCGACCCAGCCAAGGTGGACCCACCGGCGTCGTGCTTTATGACTGGGGAAACAAGTCCCGGCGTCGGCTGCTCTTTGAGGTGCTGCTGGTGCTGGGGCTGTCCCTGGGTCAGTCGGCCGTGTATTCGGTGGTGCAGCTGATCCAAAAGATGACGCAGGCGCCGCTGTCGCAGGGGACCTCGACCCTGAACACCGTGCAAAGCAGCCGGGAGTATTTCGATCTCACGTATCAGCTGCTGGGTATCATTTTCGCCGTGGTTCCAGTTTTTTTGGTGTTTTACCTGTTGGCGGAGCCGGGAAAATCCGTGTTCCGCCGGCTCGGGCTGGACTTTCGGCACCCGTTCCGAGACGGCCTGGGTGCCCTGGGGCTGCTGGTGGTCATTGGCGTCCCGTCGCTGGGGCTCTATGCGGCCGGGCGGGCCCTGGGCGTGACCACCGAGATCATCCCCAGCGCCCTGAACCAATATTGGTGGACCATCCCGGTGCTGGTGGTCTCGGCCGTCCACAACGGACTGCTGGAGGAGGTCGTCATGGTGGGGTACCTGCTGGGGCGGCTGGAGAAGATCGGTTTCACGCCCATCGCAGCGGCGTTCGTGAGCTCGCTGATCCGCGGCAGCTACCACCTGTATCAGGGGTTCGGACCGTTCGTGGGCAACTTCCTGATGGGCTTGCTGTTCTGCTGGCTCTACAAGAGATACGGCCGGGTCATGCCCCTGGTGGTGGCGCATTCGCTCGTCGACATTGCCGCCTTCACCATGGGGCCGGCACTCGGCTTCGGATAACTGTCGGTGATCGAGCCAGTCGAGATCCGTTCGGTCGGTGATCGAGCCAGTCGAGATCCGTTCCGCCGACGTCAAACCCGACCGACCGCGGCAGACCGCCGGCCCCGGACCGGCAGTTCCTCGGCGACTTCCCGACCCCCGGCCGCGGGCGGCCTTAGGGTCTCCTTGACGTCGCCTTCGAAACCACCGGCTCCGCCGCCGGAACGCGCAGTGGCACCTGTTGCGGCCGCGAGGACGGGGTATTTTGGCACCGCTTTCGGCGCCCTGGATCTCGACAGGCCGATCACCAGGATCCTGGAACGCGAAACGGCACCCGCCCCGGAAGGGGGTGGGTGCCGTTTGCGCAAAAGTGCGATGCGTTAGATCGTGACCGTGCCGTGCTCGGTCTCAAAGGTGACGCTCATGATGCCGGGTGTACCGCGCGGGGCGATCCACTCAACGGAGACGTCATCGAGGGGCCGTTCCACGGGTTCGCCGAGCCATTCGGTGACGCGCTCGGCGCTGCCGGCGATGGTCAGCGACGCCAGGCGGACGGAGGAGGGGCGGGCCAGCGAAGGGTGTAGTGCGGGGTCGCCCTCCCACTTGAGCATGTACGGCACCTGCGGGTCGGCGATGAGGCCCTTGATGCCGATCTGCTGCCAGATCAATTCCTGTCCGTCCGGGAACTTGCGGTTGCCGGGGACTGCGCTGCGGCCCAGGCGTTCCTCGAACGGGGTGAGGTCGTCAACGGCCACGCACCAGCCCATCCAGCCGCCGCCGGCTGCGGAGCGGGCCCGTACGGCCTGGCCAAACGGGGCCTTGTCGGATGCGGGGTGGTCGAGGCACTCCACAACCTCCAAATAGTGGTGGTCGGTGAGCGGGATGATCATATTGCGGGTGCCGAAGCGCGGGTGGACTCCACCGCGCACTGCATCGACCCCGAGGGCGGT
>JBAUMA010000134.1:0-2045 GCA_049578485.1 Specibacter sp. | reverse complement strand
CGCCTATGCCGAGGCCGTGCCGGAGGGCCTGACCCGCGCACCGGCAAGCTCGTGGGGGCGCTGGTTTGTCCTGTCCGCCGCTGCAGGGATCGTGGTGGGCATCGCCTGGTGGCTGGCCGCTCCCGGAGGCGCGTTCTATGGTGTAGGAACCGACTACACCATCTGGTTCCCGCGCGATTTGATGCTGGGCGGCCTTGGCGTGCTCGCCGGCCTGGTGGCTGCCGTCCTGCTGGTCAGGACGGCCGGCAGCCAGGGGGCCGGGGCCATGGCGCGGTTGCTGGCCGTGATCGCCGGCGGCCTGCTCGGCTCGGTCATCGCCTGGCGCATCGGCATTTTCGCGGGGGACTTGTTCCGGACACCGCCGGCCAACATGCCCAATCCCAGCATTGTCTTTTCACTGCGGGCCTCCTCGGTCTTGCTCCTGTGGCCGCTGGTGACGGCCGCCGCCGTGTTTTTGTACACCTTTGTCGCCTACGTCCTCACGCCGGCGCCCCGCGGCAACTAGCACCCGCCCCGAGCATGTGCTGCGGCCAGGTTCCACCAGTTGGACTATGACGGCCCGAACTGTGGGCCCGGCCCGCAGCCGCTAAACTGGTGGGCGTGAGCAACCTTGAATCTTCCGTGACCGCAACTCCCGCCGCCTTTACCTTGGGGCGCCGCGACCTTCGCGGCCGCACGTTGTCGCTGGCCGAGCTCAAGCACGCCGTGCCGCGCACCGCGCATGGCACCGTCACCACGGCCGAGCAGGCCGTTACCGGCATCATTGCCGACGTCCGGGCCCGCGGCTTTGCCGCGCTGGGCGAGCTCGCCGAAAAGTTCGACGGCGTGGCCCAGGTACACCCGCGTGTCCCGGCCGCGGCACTTGCCCAGGCCCTGGAATCCCTTGACCCCACCGTGCGGGCCGCCCTGGAAGAGTCAATCGCCCGCGCCAAGGCGTTCGCCGCCGCCCAGCGCCCCGCCAACATCGACCTGCCCATCGCCAACGGTGCCGTGGTCTCCCAGCACTGGATTCCCGTGCGCCGCGTGGGACTGTATGTGCCCGGGGGACTGGCTGCGTACCCTTCCTCGGTCATCATGAATGTGGTGCCCGCGCTGGCCGCCGGCGTCGGGTCCGTGGCCCTGGCCTCCCCGCCGCAAAAGGAATTTGGTGGCCTGCCGGACCTCAATGTCCTGGCGGCTGCCGCGCTGTTAGGCATCGAGGAGGTCTACGCCATGGGCGGGGCCCAGGCCATCGCCGCGTTTGCCTACGGAGTCCCGGCCGGCACCACGGCCAACGGAGACGGAACGGAACTGGAACCCGTCGACGTCGTGACGGGCCCGGGCAACATCTTTGTGGCCACGGCCAAACGCCTGGTCAAGGGCGTGGTGGGCATTGACTCCGAGGCCGGCTCCACCGAGATCGCCGTCCTCGCCGACCACACGGCCAACCCTGTCTTTGTCGCTGCCGACCTCATCAGTCAGGCGGAGCACGATCCCAACGCCGCCTCGGTGTTGGTGACTCCGTCACTGGAGCTGGCCGACGCCGTCGAACGTGAACTTGTGGCGCAGGTGGCCGCCACGGCCCACCGCGAGCGGGTGGAAAAGGCGTTGTCGGGCCCCCAATCGGGCATTGTGCTGGTGGACGACCTGGCCCAGGGCATCGCCGTGTGCAACGCCTACGCGGCCGAGCACCTTGAGGTCGTCACGGAAAATGCGTCCCAGGTGGCCGCCCAAATCACCAACGCCGGCGCCATCTTCGTGGGTGACTACAGCCCCGTGAGCCTGGGCGACTACTGCGCAGGATCCAACCACGTACTGCCCACCAGCGGCACCGCGGCCTTCTCCTCCGGCTTGAACGTGACAACGTTCCTGCGGGCCGTGCAGCTCATCAACTACAGCAAGGATGCGCTGTCCGAGGTGGCCGGGCACGTGGTTGCCTTGTCCCGCGCAGAGGGCCTGCCCGCGCACGGCGACGCCGTGTCCGTCCGGTTCGCCTAGGAAATCCTCTGGACAGCCGGGTACTACATGTGGTAGTTACGCGATTGTAATTTCGCTAGATGTAGACC
>JBAUMA010000133.1:0-4123 GCA_049578485.1 Specibacter sp. | reverse complement strand
ACCCCGTCATAACCAGCTCGCAGGTGGCGACTGACAGCACTTTTACTGATGCCAACGACACCCGCAATTTCGCGCGTTGAGAAGCCACGGGTGGAGAGTGAGCGAATCGCTTGCAAGGTCACCAGGTCATGCGCATCTTCTGCCACCGCCAGATGCTCCCGCGCGGTAGTGAGTGCCCGAGTCACCCTGTCAACGCTTGCATCTTCTGCGAAGTCCGTCCCGAGGGCGCTATTGGCTCGTTCGTTTCGATCTTCACCAGGTTTCATTTGTCCCATGCTTGGGACACTACCATAGTGTCCCATGCGCGGGACAGTATGGTGTCAAACATTTCAATCCCCTGCCGTCTCCCCGGCGTTGCACGCCAAGCAGGTCAAGCACCCCAGCCATCCCCCTTCTTGTCGGGAGTGATGGCTAGAGTTCGGGAGTAGAATAGATTTTCTAGAATTAAGGCTTGATATGAAGATAGATCGAATACAGATTTGCGCGCCCGGAACCTCACCGCAACGCATGGTTTCGGCCTTTTCAAGCCGGATTCCGGCTGGCTACCCGTCCCCGGCCCAAGACTACTCGGAAACGAAAATTGACCTCTCCGAGATGCTGATCCGTGACCACGTATCAACATTCATCGTCCGCGTCTCCGGTAACTCCATGCAGGGCGCGGGAATCTCCGATGGTGATGAACTGATCGTGGATCGCTCCGTCCAGGCCCGTGACGGCCACGTAGTGATAGCAGTGATCGACGGAGAGATGACCGTCAAGCGCCTGGCCATCACCGCGCACGGCGTGGTCCTCAAAGCCGAAAACCCGGAATACCCAGACATACACGTCCCGGAGCTTTCAGAATTGACGATTTGGGGTGTGGCCACCACATGCCTCCATCACCTGTAAATGGTGCTATTCCGTTAAACGGGAGATTACGGCCCCAGAACTACATTGCCCACGTTGACGTGAATTCGTTCTACGTCTCCTGCGAGCGGGTCTTCGATCCAAGGCTCGAAAAAAGACCGGTGATCGTGCTGTCGAACAACGACGGATGCGCGGTCGCCCGCTCCCCCGAAGCCAAAGCCTTGGGCGTCGCCATGGGTGAGCCGTGGTTCAAGCTTTCCGCAGCCGCCGAACGCATGAACCTGGTGGCCAAATCCTCCAACTACGAACTGTACGGAGAGATGAGTGCCGGTCTTGGGGACCAGCGGTACAGCGGTTGGCGCTAAGCACTTGATCATGATCGTTCAGCTCAGGCGATCCAGGTTGCGCGGGGTTTCGTCGGAAGAGCCTCGATCTCTGGTGGGGCGGCTATTGTCAGTCTCATGCCCGTGGAATTTCTGACTGATGAACAGGCCGAGGCCTATGGAAGGTTCGCCGAGGAACCGACGCGGCCCGAGCTGGAGCGCTTCTTCTTCCTCGACGACGAGGACAGGAACCTGATCGCGAAGCGGCGCGGTGACCACAATCGCCTAGGCTTCGCCCTGCAGATGTGCACGGTCCGGTACATCGGGCTGTTCCTGGAAGACCCCTCGGCCGTACCGTGGCCGGTCGTTGAGCATCTGGCGGAGCAACTGGAGATTGAGGATCCCTCCTGCCTCAAGGAGTACACCGAGCGTCCGAAGACGGCGTACGAACACTCGTGGGAGATCCGCAATGCGTACGGCTACCACCAGTATGAGGACCCCGCCCACGGACGGATGTTCAGGTCGTTCCTGCACGGGCGGGCATGGACGCATGCCGAGGTACCGGTCACGTTGTTCAACCACGCAGCGGGTTGGCTGCGACGGCACCGGGTGCTGCTACCCGGGGTGAACGTGCTGGCCCGGCAGGTTTCAGAGGTCCGCACCATCGCCGAGAAACGGCTCCACACCACGGTTGCCAAGGCAGCCCTGCGAGCGGACCCGGCGCTGCCCCGGGACTTGGCTGCCACACTGAAGACACCGGAGGGCACCCGGTACTCGGAACTGGAACGGATGCGTCGACCGCCAACGCGGACCACCGGCACCGCAATGAAGGGTGCGTTGCAGCGGGTTGAGGACATAGCCGCCTTCGGGCTGGGCCGACTGAAGCTCGAACAGATACCACCGAACCGGCTCTCCGCGCTGGCCCGGTACGGGCTGGGCACCAAGGCCCCGAAGCTGGAGCGGACCGCGGAACCCAAGCGCACGGCGATACTCACCGCGGTGATGCGCCATCTGGAGGCCAAGGCCATTGACGATGCCCTGGACCTCTTCGAGATCCTGATGTCAACCAGGCTGATCAGCACCGCGAAGCGCTCCACGGACAAGCATCGACTATCCACCCTGCCACAGCTGGAGAAGGCGTCACGGATCGTGGCCAGGGCAGCGAAAGTGTTCATCGAAAAGCTGGAGTCCATCGAGGAGGCCGGGGGTGATGTGGATGTGGCCGCACTCTGGTTGGCCTTGGAGGAGGTCGCACCCCGGTCGGTGATGTCGGGCGCGGCCGCCACCGTGGTGACGTTGGTGCCCCAGGACGGCGATTCGGCGCAAACCGCACTGCGCGGGGCGCTGGCGCTGCGCTACAACACCGTCAAGCCGTTCCTGTCGCTGTTGGGTGAGACCCCGGCACTCGAGGCCGCGACCGGCGGGGTGCGGATCTTGGCCGGGGTGAAGAAGCTGCCCGCCCTCTCGCGTCGGAAGGTCGGAGAGAAGCCGCTGCTGCCCCGGGAGATCGACGACAAGCTCGTGCCGCCGCACTGGCACAAGGCGGTATATGCGAACGCCGAGCAACCGGAGGGGACTGTGGACCGCGACGCGTACGTGGTGTGCGTCTTGGAACAGCTCTTCCGCGCCCTGAAGCGTCGGGACATCTTCGCCTCGCCCTCGCACCGCTGGTCGGACCCACGCGCCCACCTGCTCATGGGCACGGGGTGGGAGGCGGTGCGCGAGGACATCCTGGCCGGCCTGAGCCTGGATGAGAATGCCGAGCAGCACCTGCGGGAGCTGGTCGAGGTACTGGATGCCACTTGGAGGCAGATGGCCGAGCGCCTCGAAGAAGTCGGTGATGACGCGAAGATCAGCCTCGAGGTGCAATCAAGCGGGCGGGCGAAACTGAATGTGGAGAAGCTTCACGCGCTCGGGGAGCCGAAGTCGCTGGCGTGGTTGCGCGGACGGGTGGAGAAGATGCTCCCGAAGATCGACCTGCCGGACCTGCTCTTCGAGGTGAACGCCTGGACCGGGTTCCTGGATGCCTTCGTGCACCTGGGCGATGGCAGGACCCGGATGAAGGACCTGAGTACCTCGATCGTCGCGCTGCTTGTCTCGGAGGCCTGCAACATCGGCATGACCCCGGTGATCAACCCGAGCCAGGAGGCACTGACCCGCTCCCGGCTGGTCCACGTTGACCAGTATTACCTGCGCACTACCACCATCGCCGCGGCGAACGCTGCACTGATCGAAGCCCAGGCCCAGGTGCCCATCGTGCAGTTCTGGGGCAAGGGCCTGCTCGCCTCCGTCGACGGCCTGCGCTTCGTCGTTCCCGTGCGCACCATCAACGCCGCGCCCTCACCGAAGTATTTCGCGAAGAAGAAGGGCATCACCTGGCTGAACGCGATCAACGACCAGGTGGCTGGCATCGGGCAGATGGTGGTGCCCGGAACCCCACGTGACTCCCTGTTCATCCTGGACGCCTTGTTGAACCTGGACGGCGGGGTGAAGCCCGAGATGGTCGCCACCGACAATGCCTCCTACTCCGACATGGTCTTCGGTATTTTCAAGATGCTCGGTTACCGCTTCTCCCCGCGTTTCAGGGACCTTCAAGACCAGCGGTTCTGGAAGGCCCAAATGCCCGGCGCCGAACCGGCAGACGGTTACGGAGCGCTGGAGGCACTGGCCCGCAACAACAAAGTGAACGTGAATAAGGTTCTCACCGCTTGGCCGGACATGCTGCGGGTGGCCGGCTCCCTGGTCACCAACCAGGTGCGCGCCTATGACCTGTTGCGGATGTTCGGGCACGAGGGCCACCCCACACCGCTTGGCCAGGCGTTTGCCGAGTACGGGCGGATCGCCAAGACCCTGCACCTGCTTGCCGTCGTTGACCCCGTGGATGACACCTACCGGCGGCAAATGCACAAGCAGCTCACCGTGCAGGAGTCCCGCCACAAGTTGGCCCGCGAGAT
>JBAUMA010000132.1:0-2727 GCA_049578485.1 Specibacter sp. | reverse complement strand
TCGGCAGCCATAGCCCCCGCCCCCGAAAGGGACAAAGCAGCCAACGCCAACGCCGGGGCAATCAGGAAAGCAGATTTCTTATACATAAGAGACTTCTCCTCATCTAGGTGACACCTCCTCTTCGAGGACGTCAGGAGTGATTCGGCACACATCCGTATCCGGATTGGAAAACCCCCAACGTTCTCCAAATTCATCGGCCACGGCCCACCACGCCATCATCGTCTCGAGTCATCGCCTCCCGAGCGCGTTCGCCAAGGAATGGTCCTGACGATTGCGCGAATTCACTCGCCTCGCGGCACATCAATGTCGATCACCGGTGGCAGCACTGCTCCACCGGTCACCACCCCGGAATTTCCGGGCACTGTAAATCGTGCATTGGGCATTCTTCCGGGCGCCACTCGCTTCGCGATCCGAGCCGGTGGGGGAAGTGTAGTCAGAGCTTGCGGCTTCGCCGGTGAAGAGCCAGAGCGGCTCCCGCCAGGAGAACGACGGCGGCTTGGGCTATCGCGGTGAGCGTCTTCTCGAAGAACCACACCGGTTCGTACATGGCCGGGAAGGGACCGAAGGCCGGTACGTTGACGTAGCGGTAGATTAGCAGGACTGCCAGGCCGCCGCCGGCGGTCAGCAGGGCCAGGATCCAGGCCGGTCGGCTGCCGCGGATCAGGACATAGAGCCCAACGACCGCAGCGACCGCAGCTTCAGCGATAAAGAGGTTGCCTTCTCCGAGTCCTCCCGGGGCCGCGGACTGGTAGCCCGGGGCCAGCCGGAAATGGACGACGGCGTCAACGGCCAGGCCGGCCACGGCCAAAACCCGCAACACCGTGGCTGCGACTAAACGGCCACGATGGCGGATCGGTGCTGAACTGTCCATGTCGGGGTCCTCCGCTCTTGAGCTCTTTTCCGGTGTCATTTGACGGTCAAGGTACCGAGCATGCTGGCGTGGTAGGTGCAGTGATAGGTGTATTTACCAGGTTTTTTCGGGGAGGTGAACGTGACGCTGGCACCGGGGGGAACAACGGCGTCGAAGGATCCGTCATCCGCGGTGACTGTGTGGGCCTGGGCGTCCATGTTTGTCACGGTTACCGTCGCACCGGCCGCAACACTGTCCGGGCCGCTGTAGGCGAAGGACTTAATCTGAATGACCGCGTCGACTGCCGTTCCCGTGGATGGCATCATGGATTCTGTCGGGGAGGCACTCATGTTCATATCCGGGGCCATGGATGCGGTCGCTGACACCACAGGCGCCGGGGCAGCGGATGATGGGCTGGTTCCGTTACTGGCCGCACCGCAGGCGCTGGCCCCGAGGATCGTTGCCGCGGAGACCAGGCCAAGGATGAGGCGCTGACGGGTTTGGGTCGTATTCATGGGGTTTCCTTTTCATGGAGCTGCCGATAAAACCGGATAAAACTCTGGAGCCAAGTCCCGAGTGGACCGCCGCTGCCGGCTGAAGGGGGGCGTCCTGGATCATGAAGGTGTTCGCTGGCCACTCCCCCAATAAACACCCACACGGGCCGAAATCTAGCAGATGGCCCCTATTTACAGTTGATTCTTCGCAGTGGTACAGGACGCCGTCCTAGGGAAGGGTTGCATTCCGCCCTGGCGGATGAGGTCATTGAGGACTCCGGCCTTGTACTTGGCCCCTTGCATGTTGCGGGGACGAACCGCGGGCCTTCAATCCAATGATCAGTGCGCCAAAGCAGGCGATTGCCTCCGAGATGACCGACACCACCCCGAGTGGTTCCAACCAATTGCCGACGTCATCACCGATTTGAGGCAGTCCAACCGTTCGCGATAAGACGTAGGCCACAATGGCCAGAACCATGACGGCGATAGTACTGAAGTACGACGCCGGGATGTCAACGAGCGCAACCACCGCGGCCAAGCAGAAGCAAGCTGCAGTAAGGACGATAAACAGTATCCCAATGTACGGCGCCTCGCGGAGATGATCCGGGACGACGGGAATATGTGCCGCACCCGCCACCGCCAACGCGACCACGACAACTGCCCGGAAACGGTGGTTGACCGCTCGACCAAATAGTCCGGTACCGGTCATAGTCAAGCGGTGCCTGATTGATGTTGCTGTCTCCGTTGACATGGGCCTGTACCGATCAGTTCGCGGCACCCCGGGGAACGGGACACCTCAAATAAAGATGCGTCCACGGAAAATTTTCGAGGACGAAAACTATTCGTTGCCGAAGGCCACGCGGATTGCCCCAGCACAAATCTAAGGGATTGCCCCTGTCGGAACACACGGGCACCTGACTGATACCGCATTCACTGCGAACACGGGAGAGTCGTGCTGGCGCCTTCTGAAATTAGGTAGAGGGAACTTCTGACGCATCAACAATATGAAGACGACTCCTGATTTTTTGTACACTCGGCTTCGGAAAGTGTCAGGTGCTTATGGGTGTGGTTGGACGCGTTTGTGGTCCGGAAAGAATCCGTGTTCAAGACCCCAGAGGATGGCGTTGGAGCGATCGGTAACTCCGATGCGGCGGTAGCAGCTGCGAATGAACGTCTTGACGGTGTTCACTGACAACCGCGCCCGGTCCGCGATTTCGGCGTTGCTCAAGCCTTGGGTGATCAATGCAAGCACTTCGGCCTCCCGTTGGGTCAGTCCTTCTTCACGGCCGGGCCAATCACCGAGGCTCGATTTCGCCTGGCCGCTCAGACCCTGGAAAACCTGACCCTCGCCCCGATGGATATCGTGGAGGGCACTCACGAGGC
>JBAUMA010000131.1:0-1567 GCA_049578485.1 Specibacter sp. | reverse complement strand
GATCTGGCCTGCGGGGACCGGGAAGCAGCCGCCGGGCTGGTCTTTATCAACTCCATCTTCCAGGTCATTGCCTTCGGCGCCCTGGGGTGGTTTTACCTCCAACTCCTGCCATCCTGGTTGGGGCTTCCGACGACGAGCGCCGACTTCTCCTTCTGGGCCATCACTGTTTCCGTGCTCGTGTTCCTCGGCATGCCCCTGCTGGCCGGATTCCTGACCCGGACCGTTGGCGAAAAAAGGCTAAGGGCCGAGACTGGTGTGAAAACAAGCTCCTGCCGAAGCTGGGCCCGTGGGCACTGTACGGGCTGTTGTTCACCATCACTGTGCTGCTCGCGCTCCAGGGCGGAACCATCATCTCCAAGCCCTGGGACGTGGCCAGGATATCCCTGCCGCTCCTGGTGTACTTCGTGGTCGTCTTCACGGCTGGCATGTTCATCGGCCGCGTCCTGAACCTCGGCTACGCCAAAACCACCACCCTGGCCTTCACGGCTGCCGGGAATAACTTTGAACTGGCCATCGCCGTGGCGATCGGCACCTTCGGGGTCACCTCCGGCCAGGCGCTGGCCGGCGTCGTCGGCCCGTTGATCGAAGTGCCGGCGCTGCTCGCCCTTGTCTATGTCGCGTTGTGGGCGCGCCAACGATTCTTCACCCCATGACCCCAGTATTCTCCACCTCACTTGAGGAGCCCGAACCCATGACCACCACCGGCACCACCGGCGCCACGAAGAAGCCGTCCGTCCTGTTCGTCTGCGTCCACAACGCCGGACGCTCCCAAATGGCCGCCGCCTACCTCACTGCCCTCTCCAGCGGCGCCATCGAAGTTCGCTCGGCCGGTTCCGCACCTGCCGAATCGGTCAACCCCGACGCCGTGGCCGCCATGTCCGAGGAGAGAATCGACATGTCGACCGAGATCCCGAAAGTCCTGACCACCGAGGCCGTGAAAGAGTCCGACGTGGTCATCACCATGGGCTGCGGCGATACCTGCCCCATCTTCCCCGGCAAACGCTACGAGGACTGGGAACTCGAGGACCCCGCCGGACAGGGCGTCGACGCCGTCCGCCCCATCCGCGACGACATCAAGGGCCGCATCCAGACGCTCATCGCCGAGCTTCTTCCCACCGGTCAATAAAGGTCACGGTCAGCCCCCTCGCCATCATCGGCGCCGGCCCGGTGGGCTTGGCGACGGCCGACCGCACGAATCCCGGTCCTGTCCATCTTCCGTCGTCGGCCCCGGGGCGACCATCTCATTCCCTTGGTCGGACCCGTTTGTGGTCCGGAAAGAATCCGTGTTCAAGACCCCAGAGGATGGCGTTGGAGCGATCGGTAACACCGATGCGGCGGTAGCAGCTGCGGATGAATGTCTTGACGGTGTTCACTGACAACCGGGCCCTGTCCGCGATTTCGGCGTTGCTCAAGCCTTGGGTGATCAGTGCAAGCACTTCCGCCTCCCGTTGGGTCAGTCCTTCTTCACGGCCGGGCCAATCACCGAGGCTCGATTTCGCCTGGCCGCTCAGACCCTGGAAAACCTGACCCTCGCCCCGATGGATATCGTGGAGGGCACTCACGAGGC
>JBAUMA010000130.1:0-1550 GCA_049578485.1 Specibacter sp. | reverse complement strand
TCAAAATGGTCCGCGCTTGCGGGTCTTGGGCTCCGAGGCTGCCTACACAAAACAGTTTGCCGACGTCCAAGAGGGGCAGATCGTGGCCGGCATCCTGCCCGGAAACCCTGTGTACGGGGTGGACCCGGAGGGAAACTGGGGTGTTTTGGGCCGCGACGGCGAGCTCGTGCCAGTCCCCACGGAGCGGGCAAATTTTGCTGTGTTCTACGAGCTGCTGGCCGAGGCGATGCTGCGCGGCGGGCCCGTGCCCGTCGACCCGGCCGACTCGGTGGCGACCTTGCGGATCATCGAGAGAATTCGGGCCAAGGATGGCAAATCCACGTAAGCTGATGCGAATCCCTTCCTCTTGAGGGGATGACATTACTTGTACTGTGAAAGCTGGGGACATGAGCAAAACCACCGGGTCCGGGGACCTCTTTGGGCTGCCAGCGGTCAAGGCGGCGTTTGCCGAGCCGAGCACGGATGTCAGCAAGAAATGGATCTTCTCAGTCATCCTGGTCAACATCGGGATCAATACAGCCTTCTTTGGGCCCATCCAGGTGTTGTTGGGGCAGCAGGCCATCGCCATCGACGAGGCGCACAAGGAAGCTGTCCTTGCCCTTGTGACGGGTGCCGGCGCGGCCGTGTCCCTGGTTGCGAATCCCTTGTTCGGCACTTTCAGTGACAGGTCCGTTTCCCGTTTCGGCAGGCGCGTTCCCTGGGTGTTTATTGGGGCCCTGCTAGGCACCATCGGCCTGCTGGGCTTGACGGTGGCGCCCTCCGTTGCGGCCATGATGTTGCTGTGGTGTCTGGTGCAACTTGGCTGCAATGGCGCATTGGCCGCCATCACAGCTGCCGTCCCGGACCAGGCCCCCATCCGCCAGCGCGGCACGATTGGTGGTCTTGCCTCCATGGGGACTGTGGTGGGGATCTTGTTCGGTGCCGCCGTGGGGGCGGTGGTCGCCGGCAACTTCGCCTTCGGTTACGTGCTGTGCGCCATCGCCTTGGTTCTGGGCATTGTGCCGTATATGTTCTACTCCAACGATCTGGTGCTGGATCCCGGCGACAAGCCCGCGTTCACGTGGGCGGCCTTCATCAAGGGTTTTTGGATCTCACCGCGGCTGTACCCCGATTTTGGCTGGGCCTGGATCACCCGTTTCCTGGTCAATGTCGGCAATCACATGGTCACCTTGTACCTTTTGTTCTTCCTCCGGGACGCGGTCCACTTCGACAATCCCGAATTCGGCGTACTCATCCTGACCGGCATCTACGCCATCCTGACTCTGATCACGGCAGTCATTGGCGGCCGTTGGACGGATAAGGTGGGGCGCCGGAAGCCGTTTGTCATCGCGTCCTCGGCCATCATCGCGCTGGCCGCCCTCATCCTCGCGTTTGCCCCGACCTGGACGGGTGCCTTGATTGGTGCGGCCGTTTTGGGCGTCGGCTACGGAGCCTACTTGGCCGTGGACTTTGCCCTGCTGACCCAGGTGCTCCCACATGCCGAAAGCCGGGGCAAGGACCTGGGGGACATCAACGTGGCCAACTCCCTGCCGCAGGTCATCGCCCCGCTC
>JBAUMA010000129.1:0-25448 GCA_049578485.1 Specibacter sp. | reverse complement strand
TCAAAGACGCGGATGACCTGGGCGATGGCCTCGGCCTCGCGGATGGTGGCCAGGAACTTGTTGCCGAGGCCTTCACCTTCCGAGGCACCCTTGACGATGCCGGCAATGTCCACGAAGGTCACGGTAGCCGGCAGCAGGCGGGCCGAGCCGAAGACCTCGGCGAGCTTCGCCAGGCGCGGATCGGGCAGGCTGACTATGCCAACATTGGGCTCGATCGTGGCGAACGGGTAGTTCGCTGCGAGCACGTTGTTGCGTGTCAGTGCGTTGAAAAGGGTTGATTTGCCGACGTTGGGCAGTCCGACGATGCCAATAGTAAGAGCCACGGACCAAGCTTACCGGCAGGGGCCCAATTTTGCCGCCTGCGGCGGAATTGGGGGGCCGGGAAGCGTTACCGGCAGGGCCCTGATTTCGCCGCCTGCGGCGGCTGTTGGCAGCCGGAATCCCACTTTGTCGGTGCCTCGTGGCAAGGTGGGCCCATGACTGGAATTGGATGGCTTGTGGCCGTATTGATGTTGTTGGCGGGGGTGCTGGTGGGCGCTGCCGTGGTGGCGTGGCTGATGAGAGGGCGGTTGCTGGCCGCCGGTGATGAGGCCGATGAGGCCCGGCAGAGGGCGGGCGAGCTGACCGCGAGCTTTGCCGCGGCCGACGCCGAGCGCCGGCTTTTGTTCAACCAGAACCGTGCGCTGTCGGCCCAGCAGGGTTCCGATTCCAGCGTGTTGCAAGCCCTTGGCCCGGTGTCGGAGAAGCTCAGCGCCGTGCAACGCCAGGTCACCCTCTTGGAGCGGGACCGCGTGGAGCAGTACGGCCAGCTGGCCGAGCAGTTGCGCGACGCCAAGGACGCCGACGCCAAGTTGCTGGCCACCACGGCCTCGCTGGCCTCCGCCCTGAGATCCAATAGTGCCCGCGGCAAGTGGGGAGAAGTGCAGCTGCGCCGTGTGGTGGAGGCCGCCGGAATGCTGGCTCATGTGGACTTTGAGGAGCAGGTCCACACGGCCACGGACGACGGCGCGCACCGCCCCGACATGGTGGTGCGGCTGCCCGGTGGCAAGGAACTGGTGCTCGATGCGAAAGTCCCGCTGTCTTCCTATCTTCACGCGCACGACGACGGTGCCTCCGAAAGCGGCGAGTCACACCAACACCTGGCCCGGCATGCGAAGGCGGTCAAGGCTCACGTTGATGCGCTGTCCGCAAAGAAGTACTGGACCTCGGCCCACAACTCACCGGAATTGGTGATTTGCTTTGTCCCCGTGGAGTCAATCCTGTCGGCGGCCTTGCTGGCCGATCCTGGTTTGCTGGACTACGCCATGACAAAGAACGTGGTCCTGGCCTCCCCCATTTCGCTGTTGGCCATCTTGAAGTCGGTGGCGTTCAGCTGGCGCCAGGACGTGTTGACGGAGAGCGCCAAGGAACTCTTTGACCTGTCGGCCCAGCTATACACGCGGCTCGGCGTCATGGGTGAGGCAGTGTCCAACGTTGGCGCCTCATTGAAGACGTCGGTGGACCGTTACAACAAGCTGGTCGGGACGCTCGAGGCCCGCGTGTTGCCGACAGCCAGAAAGCTCAACGCCTTTGATCCGGGCACGCTGGCCGCCCCGCCCCTGGTGGAAGTGTCGCCCCGTTCCCTGACGGCCCCGGAGCTCGAGGAACGTACCGCCTAGTTGGTGGGGCGCTTTCCGTGGCCGCCCAGG
Source organism: Specibacter sp. (assembly GCA_049578485.1). Classification (GTDB taxonomy): domain Bacteria; phylum Actinomycetota; class Actinomycetes; order Actinomycetales; family Micrococcaceae; genus Specibacter. Next base: position 23,760 of record JBAUMA010000129.1, on the reverse strand, counting down.
CTGCGGGAAGTATCCCCTGCCGCCTTCAACGTTGCACGCAGTTCCTTGGGCAGCGAGAACAAGATGTCCTCCTCGGCGGTGACCACTTCTTCTACATCGCCGTAGCCGTAGTCGGCCAGCAGTCGCAGGACGTCCTGGACCAGGATTTCCGGTACCGAGGCACCGCTGGTCACGCCCACGGTGGAGATGCCTTCAAACCAGGTCTCGTCGATCTCGTTGGCAAAGTCCACGCGGTAGGACGCCTTCGCGCCGTATTCGAGGGCCACTTCAACCAGGCGGACGGAGTTGGAGGAGTTTGCCGACCCGACCACGATGACCAGTTCGGCCTGCGGGGCGATCTTTTTGATGGCCACCTGGCGGTTGGTGGTGGCGTAGCAAATGTCGTCGCTGGGCGGGTCCTGCAGTGTGGGGAACCGGTCCTTCAGGAGCCTGACGGTTTCCATGGTTTCATCGACGCTCAGCGTGGTCTGCGAGAGCCAAATGACTTTCTCCGGGTCACGGACAGTCACCTGGTCCACCTCGTGAGGGCCGTTGACGATCTGGATGTGTTCGGGCGCCTCGCCTGCGGTTCCCTCGACTTCCTCGTGACCTTCGTGTCCGATCAGCAAGATGTCGTAGTCGTCCTTGGCGAAGCGGACCGCCTCCTTGTGAACCTTGGTGACCAGGGGGCAGGTGGCGTCAATGGTCCGCAGCCCGCGGTCCTCGGCCGACTGCACCACGGCGGGGGAAACGCCGTGCGCCGAGAACACCACCAGAGCGCCTTCGGGCACTTCCTCGTTTTCCTCGACGAAGATGGCTCCCTGTGATTCAAGGGAGGAGACTACGTGGACGTTGTGCACAATCTGCTTGCGCACGTACACGGGCGCACCATAGTGTTCCAGGGCTTTTTCGACGGCGATCACTGCGCGGTCCACACCGGCACAATAGCCGCGCGGGGCTGCCAGCAAAACGCGTTTCGTCCCGACAACGGGGGCCGCTGCCGCCACCTCTTCGGGCGACCGGCGACGGCGCGGGACGGTGGGCATGGGGAAGGAAACGGCAGTGGAACTCATGGTTCCATCCTACGTGGTGGGCGTGCGCCGAACCATGCGGAGCACCATGCCGGCGAGCAGAAGTCCCCCGGCAATGATGAACGTCGTCGTGATGCCTCCTTGCCAACTGTTCTCGGCCAAAGTTCCAAGTTCTTGGCCTAGTTGCCGGGCAACATCGTTCGTGGCGGCGATGGCGCCCACCTGGGCCACCACGAATCGCGACCCCAGCAGCCAGACCAGCGCCACGATCGCCAAGCCCACGCCTGCCAGGGCAAGAGTGAGGGCCCTTTTGCGTGCCACGATCAGGGCCAGCAGCAAAAGGCCGACGGCGAAGAAGGCCAACCAGCCTCCCAGTCCCGCCACCTTGGTCAGGACGGGGATGACCTTGGCCACAGTGGGCTGATCCATGCTGATCAACACTTCAGGGGGCGTGGGCAGCTTCACACCGACGTCCGTCGAGACCTTGTCGGCCACCAAGGCAACCAAGGGGGCGATGTCCAGATGAAGATCGCCGTCTGTCGTCTGGTCACCGGAGGATGCGAAGGTGAGTGCGTGGCTGCGGCGCAGGGTTTCCGTCCAGGCCTCGGCATAGCCCGGCTGGCTGAAAAGCCCGCGGGCAGTGGTCTTGATGACGCCGGCGGCAACGTCTTGCAGCTGCGATGGCAGGTTCAGCTGGGCCGCCGTTTGCTGGGCCACGACGGCCGAGAGCCCCTGTTGGAATTCGGTGTTCGCCCCCAAGGGGCCGGCCAGGTCGACGAAACCTGCCTCGCTGACAACGTTTTGTTGCGCCCACATGGCTGGGCCCGAAACGGCCGCCAGCAGTAACGCAATAATGACAAGTAGTGCCGAGCCCACTGTGCGCATGTGCCGTCCCCTTGGTGAAGCTGCGCGTGGCGCAGAGATGTGGTGAGATCCCACTTTATGCCATGGGAACCGGTGTCGAGGGCGGGCCTGTGGATGATTGGGCCCGGGTGTCAGTGGCGAAAGCTAGAGTTGCATCAAGTGAAGTTGCGCAACGAGGACGGTGAGCGGTGCCCATGCAGGAAACCCCGGAACGGAAAGTCATTCCGGTCACGGCAGCAGAAACCACCCCGGAGAACCCATGGCCGCTTGCCCTGCTGAGCCAAAAATTGAAGGCCCACATCGACAAGGCGCCGCCGGCCTGGGTTGAGGGCCAGATCATCGAGCTGAACCAACGCGCCAACGTCAGCTACCTGACCATCCGCGACATCGATGCCGAAGTGTCCCTGAGCGTCACGGTCTGGGGTTCGGTGCTTAGTCAGCTGGCCACGCCATTGGAGCGGGGTGCCCGTGTGGTGGCCCAGCTCAAACCCGATTTTTGGATGAAGACGGGCCGGCTGTCGATGCAGGGCCGCGACATCCGGCCCGTGGGCCTGGGCGATTTGCTGGCCAGGATTGAACAGCTCCGCCAAGCCCTGGCCGCTGAGGGACTCTTCGATGCCCGGCGCAAGAAGAGCCTGCCGCTGCTGCCGCACCGCATCGGGCTCATTACCGGACGGAATTCCGACGCCATGAAGGATGTCCTGCGCAACGCCGCTTTGCGCTGGCCCGCCGTCGAATTTGAGGTGCGCGAAGTTGCCGTGCAGGGAGTCAATGCCGTCACCGCCGTCATCGGCGCCCTGCACGAGCTCGACGCCGACCCCCGGGTCGATGTCATCGTGATCGCCCGCGGCGGCGGCTCTTTGGAGGACCTGCTGCCCTTCAGCCACGAGTCCCTGGTCCGCGCCGTATCCGACGCAGACACTCCCGTGGTCAGCGCCATCGGGCATGAGGCCGACCGGCCCCTGCTCGACGACGTCGCCGACCTTCGCGCCTCCACCCCCACCGACGCGGCCAAGCGCATTGTCCCGGACGTTGTGGAGGAGCTGCACCGCGTTGACCAGGCCCGTCTCCAACTCAACAGGCGCATCAACCAGATGTTGGAACGGGAAGGTGACCGCCTGGCCCAGCTTCGCTCCCGCCCCGTGCTGGCCAACCCCCAATCCATGTTCACGGCACGGGCCGACGACGTCGCCCGGCTCCGCGGGCGAGCCCTGACCGCGGTGCAGACGCAGGTGGGTCGCCACGGCGACCAGCTACGGCACCTGCGTGCACAGGTCCGTGCCCTGTCTCCGCAAAAAACTCTCGACAGGGGCTATGCAGTGGTTCAGCTGGAAGACCGCAGCATTGTGCGCGACCCCAAGCAGGCACCGGCCGGAACGCCCCTAAGAATCCGCGTGGCCGGTGGCGACTTCACCGCCGCAGCCACCTCCACCCCACAGTAAGGACCATCCATGAGCAAGGCAGCACAAGACTCACCCAACGCCGATGTTGCGGCGCTGAGCTATGAACAAGCACGCGAACAGCTCGTCGCGGTCGTCAACCAACTCGAGGCCGGCAGCTCCAGCCTCGAGGACTCCCTGGCCCTGTGGGAGCGCGGCGAGGCCCTGGCCAAGAAGTGCGAGGAATGGCTCGAAGGCGCCAAGGCCCGCCTCGACGCCGCCCGTGCCAGCACCGAGAGCTGACATGCCCCGGCGATGCCGGCATTCTCTCGCCGACTATCCGCCCCACGGCCGCGGGCGGCCTTAGGGTCTCCTTTACGTTGGCTACGAAAACACCGTCTCCGCCGGCGCGTAGCGACGGTGGGGGCTGGCGGCGTGGTGGGCGCCGCCGCGGACACACCGACGGAGTCGTGTGTGGCGCGGTGCGGGCACCAGCCCCCACCTCGCGAGAGCGACGGCGGTCCGGATCCGGCTAGGCGTCCTTGAGGCGGGCGCGTTCGTGGGCGACGTCGAAGTCGCCTGCGGGCCACTGCAGGTTCAGGGTGCCCAGGGTTTCGATCAGGATTTCCTGGACGGCCAGGCGGGCGTACCATTTCTTGTCCGCGGGGACCACGTACCAGGGCGCGTTGGGTGTGCTGGTTCGTTCAAACACTTTTTGGTAGGCGTCCATGTAGTCGGGCCAAAACGCCCGTTCGTCCAGGTCCGTGGGGCTGTATTTCCAGTACTTGGTGGGGTCGTGCAGCCGGGCGCTGAGCCGTTCAAGCTGTTCGTCCTGACCCAGGTTCAGCATGACCTTGACCACCGTGGTTCCTGCGGCGGCCAGCTCGGCCTCGAAATCGTTGATGGCCGCGTACCGTCGGTCCAGCTCGGCCGCATCGGCCCAGCCGTGGACTCGGTGGATCAGCACATCCTCGTAGTGGGAGCGGTCGAAGACCCCCAACATGCCGGGCCCGGGCGCTGCGGGGCGCACACGCCACAGGAAGTCGTGGGCCTTTTCCTCATCCGTGGGCGCCTTGAACGTTTTAAGTTTCACACCTTGGGGATCCACGGACCCGACCACGCGGCCGACGATCCCGCCTTTGCCCGCCGTGTCCATGGCCTGCAGCACCAGCAGGACTGACTTCGTGCCGCCGAAGCGGCTCTCCGCGAACAGCTGTTCCTGGAGCCGGGCCAGAACCGGCGCCCGCGCTGCCAGGGCGGCCGCGCCGTCGTTCTTTTTTCCCTTGAAACCCGGGGAAGCATTGGTGGGCTGGCCGGCCAGGGTGTAGCCGCGGCCAACGCGAAGCAGGCCGGCAGGATGTTCGCTAAAACCGAGGGGCAATGACACGGTGGAGCCTTTCCTTAGGGTTTGTACGTGCTGAGGAACTCCGCGATCCGGCCGATGGCCTCTTCCAAATCCTTGACGTTGGGCAAGGTGACGAGCCGGAAGTGGTCGGGCCGAATCCAGTTGAACGCGGTGCCGTGGGAGACCAGGATCTTTTGCTGCTCCAACAAATCCAGAGCGAACTTTTCATCGCTCTTGATGGGGTATACCTCCGGGTCAAGCTTCGGGAACAGGTACAACGCCCCGTGGGCCTGGTTGGTGGACACCCCGGGAATCTCGTTGAGCAGACGGTAGGCGATGTCCCGCTGTTCCTTCAGCCGTCCACCGGGCAGGATGAGATCCTCGATGCTCTGGTGCCCGCCCAGTGCTGTCTGGATGGCGTGCTGACCGGGTACGTTGGCGCACATGCGCATGTTGGCGAGCAGGTTGATGCCCTCCAAATAGTCTGCAGCCTGCGCCTTCGGCCCGGAAATCGCCAGCCAGCCGGAGCGGTAACCGCAGATCCGGTAGGCCTTGGAGAGCCCGCTGAACGTCATGCACAGGACGTCGTCGCCGGTGATGATGGCGGTGTTGATATGTTCGGCGCCGTCGTAGAGGATCTTCTCGTAAATCTCGTCCGAGAACACCACCAGGCCGTGCTTGCGGGCCAGGTCCACCATGGCCTGGACAATGTGGCGCGGATACACGGCACCTGTGGGGTTGTTGGGGTTGATGATGACCAGTCCCTTGGTGCGTGGGGTGATCTTTGCTTCCAAGTCCTCCAGGTCCGGCCACCATTCGTTGTCCTCGTCGCACAGGTAGTGCACGGGACGCCCGCCGGCGAGGCTGACGGATGCGGTCCAGAGCGGGTAGTCCGGCGTGGGGACGAGCACCTCGTCGCCGGTGTCCAGCAGTGCCATGAGCGAGAGTGTGATGAGTTCGCTGACACCGTTGCCGAGGTAGACGTCGTCGACGTGGATGTTGTGGATGCCGCGCGTTTGGTAGTACTGGACCACGGCGGTGCGGGCCGAGAAGATGCCGCGGGAGTCGCTGTACCCCTGGGCGTGGGGCAGGTGGCGGATCATGTCCACCAAGATCGCGTCCGGCGCCTCAAACCCGAAGGGCGCCGGGTTGCCAATGTTCAACTTCAGTATCCGGTGGCCTTCGGCCTCCAACGTTTGGGCCCGTTCCAGTACGGGCCCGCGGATGTCGTAGAGAACGTTGTGGAGCTTGGTGGATTGCTTGAATTCTGCCATTTACCAAATATGGCATAACGCGGCGCGCCTGCGCGGATGCTACGCCGCCAAGCGGCGGGCCAATGGCTAAGAAGTGGCCTTGAGCAGCCCCGTGAGGACCAGCCAGGCGTGGGCCGCGGCATCGAGCGAGGCGCTGCTGGTGCCCGTGGCAAGGCTGTTCAGGTTCACGAGGGCGTCGTTGCTCAACACGCCGGTGACCTTGTTCAGCACGCTTTGGACGTCGGCCGGGACCTTCTTAGTAGAGGCCAGCGGGACAATGGTTTGCGGTCGGAATACTTGTTTCGTGTCCGTTAGGACCACCAGCGAGTTGTTGTAGATGGCCGGGGAGGAACTGTGGATGTCGGCAACTTGGATGTCGTCACGCAGCAGGGCCAGCAGCAGTTCACCCTTGGTGCTGGGCAGCACCTGGTAGCTGTTGGGCACGCAGTTGTAGTCGGAACCCAGCGTTGACAGGCCGTGGTCCTTGGCGCGGAACTGTTCCGAGCCGCCGAAGGTCAGCTTGTCGCAAACCTTGGCAAGGTCTCCGATGGACTTGAGGTTGTATTTTTGCGCCGTCACCGCGGTGACGGCAAGCCCGTCGTTGTCCTCGGCCTTGGCGGCATCCAGCATGGACACCCCTGCCGGGAGCGACGACGCCAGCGCTTGCAGGACCTGGGCTGAGGTGGTGGCCCCGTTGGCCGGATTCAGCCCCGACAGGAACGTGCTCGAGTAGCCGGGCACAATGTCCACGGCGCCGGTGCGGAGCTTGTCCAGCGAGGTCGGATCCGCAGGATCCTCCTGGCTCACGGTGGCGGTCAGACCCGCTGCGTTCAGCGCTGCGGCGTAGACGTGCGCCAGCAGTGCCCCTTCGAGGGGGTTCCCGCCGTCGGGTACCGCCGGCGTGCCCACCACCAATTGTGCGATCTGGGTGTGGGAGGCCGTGGGCAGGGCCACGATCGGCGACGGGGTGCAGGCGGTGACGCCGCCCAGCAGGAGCACTGCAGTGGCGAGGATGGCGGCCGTACGGTGCAGGCGCATGGTCTCCCCTGATGTGGCCCGCACTGGCGGGGTGTTGATTCGTGGTCTCTGCGCGGCGGGCAGAAACGGATGGCGGCGCACAAAACGCGCCCCACCAGCCAAGCTTACCGGTGGAGCGCGTTCCGGGATGGGCCCACGCGCCCGAGGGGACCCGCTGACTGCTCGCCCCGCGAGCTGTCAGTGGGGAGGGTCGGTCAGCCCAGGTCTTCGACGTGGGTTTCGCCGACCGAGCCCAGCTCGGGGCGTTCCAACAATTCGGCGTGCGTTCCGCCGTGTTCGAGTTCCAGGACTGTGACGGTGTTGGTTCCCGCCTGCAGCAGCGGGGCGGGCACGTACAAGGTGCGCTGTGGGCCGACCTCCCAGAGCCTGCCGAGGAGGAAGCCGTTGAGCCACACGATTGCCTTGCCGAAGCCCGGCAGCGCCAGGTAGGTGTTGGCTGGTTCCTCGACGGTCAGTTCGCCGTGGAAGTAGCCGGGCCCCGTGCCGTTGCCTGCTGGCCGGCCGGCACCGGCGTCGAGCAGTTCAGCCAGGGGACGCTCAAGGTTGATGGGGCGCTGCTCCCAGTGGAAGACGTAGCGCTGGTTGATCAGGACGCCGTCCAGGATGCCCTTGCCCTGGCCAAAGAGCGGTCCATAGTTGATGCGGCCCTGGTTCTCGACCAGGATTTCCAGCGCGACGGCGTCTCCCGTGCCTGGGAACTTGAGCCCGGCGTCGGCGTTCCCGTCGGTCAGCACACCTGCGTAAACTCCGTCAATCCAAATGTAGGCCCTGTCGTGCAGCCCGCGAACCTTGATGGTTGCCTCGCCGTTGGGCAGGACGGCCGTGGCGCTGTAGTGCACCAGGCCGCGGTCGAATCCGAGTTTTTCAAAGCTCAACGGCTTGACGCTGGCTACCGGCGGCATGGCACGGACAAAGTCGAGCAGGGCCGTGCCGCGGGTCATGGCAAAGGTGCGGGCCGGCACTACTGGAGCCGGGGATTCAAGGTGGGCCGGGACCGGCGTCAGCTCGCGGCCCTCGGCGGCAAAGAAGGTCTCCCGCATGGCATGGAACTTCTCGGTCAGGCGGCCGTCCTCGGCGATGGGGGCATCTGAGTCGTAGCTGGTCACCGTGGGCTGGATGACGCCGTCGTGGTTGGACCCGGAGCTCAGCCCGAAGTTGGTGCCGCCGTGGGCCATGTACAGGCAGACGGAGCCGTCGACGTCGAGGATCTTCTTGACCTCGGCTGCGGCCTCGGACGCGGCACGGGTGTGGTGGGTTTCGCCCCAGTGGTCGAACCAGCCGTTCCAAAACTCGACGTTGAAGAAGGGCTCACCGGGGCGCCGGCGTTCCCACACAGCGTCCGCTTCGTCGCCGCGGGAGCCGAGGGTCGCCGTCGCCCACGTATCGGGCAGGGCGCCGCCGTCGAGGAAGTAGTCGTTGCCGCCGTCGGCCGTGAAGAGCATCTCAGTGATGCCGCGTTCCGCCAGGGCGCGGCGGTTCCAGCGCAGGTATTCCTTGTCGTCGCCGTAGCTGCCGTATTCGTTTTCAATCTGCACGGCGATGACGGGGCCACCGTGGGAGGCCTGCAGCGGCTCGATGACCGGAATCAGCGCATCAAACCAGGTTTCCACGACGCCGGTGAAGCGCGGGTCGGAGGAGCGCAGCACCATTTCCGGATCGCTGATGGCCCAGGATGGGAAGCCGCCGTTGTCCCATTCGGCGCAGATGTATGGGCCGGGGCGGACGATCACGTCGAGTCCGGCGTTGCCGGCCAGGGTAATGAACCGGGCGAGGTTGCGCCAGCCAGTGAAATCCGGGGCCGTGTCCTTCTCCGGCTGGTGAAAGTTCCAGGCCACGTAGGTGTCCAGGGTGTTCACGCCCATCGCGGCCAGGCGCTCGATCCTGTCCTGCCACTGATCGGGGTGGATCCGGAAGTAGTGGATGGCGCCGGCCATGATGCGGTGCGCCTTGCCATGCTTGAAAAGTTTCCGGTCCGCGTAGCTCAGCGCAGCAGTGGTTCCAGAGCCTGGCTGCGTCCCGGCAACTTCCGGCCGGGCGAGACGAAGATCACTGGACAAAGTGGATTGCGTTGACAACTGGACTCCCGGCGCTGGTTCCGCTGGCGGAACGGTGGACATGCTGTTATGGATAACAATCCTAGGTCACTCCCGTGGAAAAATCGAACACGACAGGCCAACTCCCGAAGAGTTCATGGGATGTTACAAGAAACAAATACACTGGTGCCACAGCCAGGTCCCCTGATGCGAGCCAATTTTGGGCCGCCGTTACCGAGCAAGGATGTACACGATGGAACAGAAGTTCAACAGGGGCCCTGCCATGCGCGACGTCGCCGAGGCCGCCGGCGTTTCCGCGCAGACGGTTTCCCGCGTTTTGAGCGACCATCCCAACGTCCAGGAAAGCACCCGGCTCCGTGTGCTGGCGGCCGTGGAGGAACTTGGTTACCGTCGCAACAACACCGCCCGGGCACTGGTCACCGGCCAGTCCAAGACCATTGGCGTGCTCACCCTGGCCACGAACTACTACTCACGCTCCTCGCTGGCTTTAGGCGTGGAGCTGGGCGCCCGGGAAGCCGGCTACACCGTCAATTCCGTCACCTCCAGCCTGAGCGTGCAGGCATTGACCGACGCCGTCAGCCGGCTGGTCAACCAGGGCGTGGACGGCATCATCATCGCCGCGCCGCTGCAGGACGCGGCCATGAAGGTCCGCCAGCTCACGGCCCGCATCCCCACCGTGAACACCGACGGTTCCTCGGGCGTGGCCGACGGAGTGGTGGGCGTGGACCAGGACTTGGCCGCCGTCCTGGCAACCAAGCACCTGCTGGACCTGGGCCACAAGACCGTGTGGCATGTGGCCGGCCCCAGCGATTGGTCGGACGCGTCCAGCCGCCTGGCCAGCTGGCGCCGCACCCTGGCCGAGGCCGGCCGTGAAGTGCCGCCGGAACTCCACGGCGACTGGAGCCCGGAATCCGGCTACCGCAACGGCTTGATCCTTGGCCGCATGCCCGAGGTCACCGCCATTTTGGTGGCCAGCGACGAAATGGCGTTTGGCGTGATCCGTGCGCTCAGCGAGCTGGGCCGGCGCATCCCGGAGGACGTCTCAGTGGTGGGCATTGATGACATCGACCTGGCGGCCTACTCAAACCCGCCGCTGACCACCATCCGGCAGTCCTTTGAGGCCACGGGCCGCCGTGCGGTTCTGCACCTGGTTGCGCAGATCGCCAACCCGGACATGGAGAACCTGCCCGAGCTGGTGGCCCCGACGCTCGTGGTGCGCGGCAGCACCGCGGCACCGCCCGCCGGAGCCTAAACGCCCGCGGGAAGTTAAAGACTTTGGGACCCTAGCCCGCCACGAGCAGCGGGACGCCGAAGATGGGGTCCTGGTCCAGGATCCGCACCTCCGTGATGCCCACCGCCGCAAGGTGCTTGATGAAGGCCTGTTGCAAGGCGGGGACGTTGCTGCCCAGGCCGCTTCCCAGCACGATGGGACCGGCAATGCCCAGCTGGCCGGCCACCTGGGCGGCCATGCCGGCCAGGTCGGACCCTGCCTGGTCCACCAGGTGCAGCGCGTGCGCATGCCCATTGGTGGCAGCGGCAAAGATCACCGGTGACGCCGCGGCCCAGTAGCGGCGCGTGGTGCCCTGGTGGAAATGGCCGATGAGCTGTCCGGGCTTTTCCAGGCCGCAGTAGTCAAGCAGCGCCTGGGTCAGCTCGTCCGGCTCCGCGCCGAGGTCCATCTGGTGCAGGCTGTGCCTGACGGCCTCGCGCCCCAGCCAGTAGCCGCTGCCTTCGTCCCCCAGCAGATAGCCCCAACCGCCGGCCCGGGCTTCGTCGCCGTTGTCATTGGTGCCCCAGGCCGCCGATCCCGTTCCGGAAATCACGGCAACGCCCCTTGAGGCGCCGCCCGCGGCGAGCAGCAAGCGGGTGTCGTGCACCACCGTGATCTGCGCGCCCGGCACAAACGGTGCGATCAGCGAGCGCAAGGCGGCGGCGTCGTCGTCCGTGTCCACTCCCCCGGCACCGGCAAAGACCACTGGTGATTCAAGGGTGCCCAGCTGGGCAAAAAGTTCCGCCATGTGCTCGCGGGCGGTCTCCACGCTGACATTTTGCACATTGGCGCTGCCCGCGCTGGCGTCCGCGGTGACAGTGCCGTCAACCCAGACCATGCCGCGTGTTTTGGAGCCGCCAATATCCAGGCCAACCACTGTTCCGGACGGGTTTGCGGTGTTCAAAGTGTCGTTCATCACCCACCTAGACTAGTGGCATGTTCTCCTCTCCCCTCATCGCGGCACCCATGGCAGGCGGAACCACCACGGCGGCGTTTGCCGTGGCAGCCCAGCGCGCCGGCGCATTTGCCTTCGCGGCCGGCGGGTACCTCACCGCCGCGGCACTCGCCGAACAGCTGGCACCTTTGCGGGCAGCCGGCGGCGATTTTGGCGTGAATTTGTTCCTGCCCCGCGAGGAGCCGCTGTCCGCCGACGACGCCGCGGCATTGGCGCGCTACCGCCTGGAGTTGGCCCCCGACGCGGCCCGGCGCGGCACCGAGGTTCCCGAGGGCGCGCTGGATCCGGCGGACCCGAAGGCGCGCGACTACTGGGAGGAAAAGCTCCGGCTCCTTCTGGAGGACCCGGTGCCAGTGGTCAGCTTCACGTTTGGGCTGGCGCCAGAAGCCGTGGTGGCCGCGTTCCACGGCGTGGGCACCCGCGTGGTGGCGTCCGTGACAAGTGTTGCCGAGGCCCGGGCCGCTGCGGCGACCGGCGTTGACGCCCTGGTGGTCCAGCATTCCGACGCCGGCGGCCACAGTGCGGCGTTCCTGCCGGCACCATCCCCAGGCGAGCGAAGTGTCGTGGAGCTGGTCGCGTCGGTGCGGGCCGCCGTCAGGCTTCCCCTGGTGGGGGCCGGCGGGATTGGGGATCCGGCCACGGCCACGGCTGTCCTGGCCGCCGGCGCAGAAGCGGTGCAACTGGGGACGGCGCTGCTGCGTTCCGAGGAGAGCGGGGCCAGGGCCGTGCACAAGGCTGCCCTGGCAGACCCCGCCTACAGTTCGACGGCGGTGACACGCGCCTTTACGGGCCGTGCGGCACGAGGGCTGGTCAATGATTTCATGCGGGCACATTCCGCCGGCGCACCCAACGCCTACCCGGAGGTCCATTTCATGACGGGACCGCTTCGCGCGGCTGCCGCGGCCGCCGGTGACGCCCAAGGCCTGAACCTGTGGGCGGGAACCGCGTGGCAACAAGCCCAAGCTGGTCCCGTGGCAGGCATTATCGAGGGGTTCCTCAGGGAGCTGTAGTTCGCGAAGCGGACGCCGAGAGCAGCATCGCCTTGCCCTCTCCCAGCACCATCGCCTTGAAGCGGCCCACCTGTTCGGGCTCATCAGTCCGGTTCCGCCAAGCCAGGCCGACGTCGCGTTGTGCCGGCGGGGATTCGATGGCCAACTCCCGCCACCCCAACGGCCCCTGGGTGGGCGGCGGGTTTGAACTTTCCGCGGGCGGCACCACACCCACCCCCAGTCCCGCCGAGACGAGCCCGCGGATGGTGTGCGCGTCCTGCGCCTGGAAGGCCACCCGCGGCCGGAATCCCGCCTGTTTGCACAGCTCCTGGACAATGGAGCGCATGCCGTAGCCGGGTTCCAGCACCACGAACCCCTCACCGCGCACCTCCTCGAGGCGGATCGTCCGGCGGCCCGCCAGCCTGTGCCCGTCCGGCACCACCAACTTCAACGGCTCCGAATACAGCACCTCGGCGCCGATGGACCGGCTCGGCACGGGAGGCGGGGCGACGAGGGCCAGGTCGGCGCCGCCGGCACCAAGGATTTCCAGGCAAAATGCGCGGCTCCCTTGCTGGAGTTCAAAGGTGACGCCTGGGTGGTCGCGGTTGAACCGTTGCAGCAGCAGCGGCAACACGGCTTCACCAAAAGTGTGCTGGAAGGCCAGGCTGACCCGGCCAAACGACCGCCCCGACTCCTGCCGCGCCTCGGCCAGACCGGCCTGCACCTGTTCCAGCGCGGCGGTGATCCGTGGGAGCAGCACCAGTGCCGCGGGTGTCAGCTGCACGCCGCGCCCCTTGCGGGTCACCAAGGGAGTTCCGACGACGGCGGCAGCCCGAGACAGCGCCCGGCTCACCGTCGATTGGGGGATGCCCAGGATCTCGGCCGTTGCCGTCACGTGGCCGCTGGCACCCAGCTCGGCCAGGATGGGCAGGATTGGGAGCAGTTTCATCAGTTCGGCTTGGTCGTCACGCATCCTTTACTGAACCACACGAATAGCTTGATTTCCATCCGTATTGCACATGAATTTGCTGTTATTTATGCATTGGACGCATGGCTTGGCGGCTTCTAGCGTTGAACATGTGAATCGAACACTGAACCCGGCACCCCCCTGGACCGGCCACCAGCCCGGCAGTCGCGGCTACCGGAGAATCCTGGCAGCCTTGATGTTCGCCGGGGTGGCCACGTTCGCGCAGCTGTATTCGGTGCAGGGGTTGCTTCCATTGCTATCCCGTGACCTGGACATCACCGCGGCCCAGGCATCGCTGACAATTTCCGTGGCGACGCTGGGGCTGGCGGCGGCCGTATTGCCGTGGTCCTTTGCGGCCGACAGATTTGGCCGGGTCCGCACCATGGGGCTGGCCGTTGTCCTGGCCACCGTGTTTGGGTTACTAGTGCCGGCCGCACCGAACTTTGAGGTGCTCCTTGTCCTGCGAGCGCTGGAGGGCGCCGCCTTGGGCGGCATTCCCGCCCTCGCCATTGCCTACCTCAACGAGGAGATCAACCCGCAGCACGCCGCGGCGGCAGCCGGGGCGTACGTTGCAGGCACCACGCTCGGCGGGCTGTCCGGGCGGTTGCTGGCAGGACCCGTGGCTGACGTGGCCGGCTGGCGGGCGGCAACCTTGGTGGTTTCGCTCACGGCAGCGGCAGCGGCCGTGGCGTTCCTCTGGCTGGCTCCGCGCCCCCGCGGCTTTGTGCCCGTTTCCGGAGGCGGCTTCGGAGTGGTCCTGGCCAGGCTTGGCCCGCCCTTGCGCAACAGGAAACTGCTGGCCCTGTACGCCCAGGCGTTCCTGCTCATGGGTTCTTTTGTCAGCGTCTACAACTACCTCGGATTCCGGCTGGAGGCACCGCCGTACTTGCTGCCGGCGGGCGCCGTGGCCCTGCTGTTCCTGGCCTACCTTGCCGGGACGGTGTCCTCACGCATGGTGGCCCGGCTGTCGGCGAGGTGGGACAGGCGCACCGTGTTGCTGGCGTCACTGGCCCTGATGCTGGGCGGGCTGGCCTTGACGGTGGCATCGCCGCTGTTGCTGATCCTGGTGGGCCTGCTCGTGTTCACGGCCGGATTCTTTGGCGCCCACAGCATCGCCTCGGGATGGACCGGCGCCATGGCCGTGACCGGGCGGGCGCAGGCGGCGTCACTGTACAACCTCAGCTACTACGCAGGCTCCAGTGTGGTGGGGTGGTCCGCCGGGTTCGTGTTCCAGTCACTGGGCTGGACGGCCCTGGCCGCCGCGCTGGGCGGCCTGGTGGCAGCGGCGGCGATCACCGCCGTCGTGCTTCTTCCGGCCGCACGGTCCTCAACTTCTGCGCAAAGGTAGCAGCCTCGGGGTGCGCCATCGCGTCAGTGGCGCACCCCATGCAGCCCGCCGATGCGCAGGCCGAAAGTCACCGGCGCGAGCAAACGGCTTCGATGGCCTGGATGAGGTCCGCCAGGATGTCGGCGGGGTCCTCAAGGCCGATGGACACCCGCAGCATGGTGGCGTGGGGCTTGGCCTCGGCCGCAACGGGCCGGTGGGTCAGCCCCGCCGGGTGCTGGATCAAGGTGTCCACCCCACCCAGCGAGACGGCATGGGTCAGCAGTTTCACGTGGCTGGGGATGGCCTCGGCGTTCTCGGCCGTGTCCACCTCGAAGGACAGCAGCGAACCCGGCCCGGACATCTGGGTTCCGACCAGCCCCAGCGGATCGCATTCGGCCAGTCCCGGATACAGCACCCGGGAAACAGCTTCGTGGCCGGCCAGGGCAAGTGCCACTTTGTGGGCCGAGTCTTGTTGGGCCCTGACGCGCACAGGCAGTGTGGCGAGCCCGCGGTGCAGCAGGTAGGCCGGCCACGGCGTCAGGAGCCCGCCGGTGATGGCGCGGACCTGCCGCAGCCGGGAAGCCCAGCCGGCGTCGGTGGCCACCACCCCGCCCATGGCGTCCCCGTGGCCGCCCAGGAATTTCGTGGCGCTGTGCAGCACCAGGGTCGCACCCAATTCCAGCGGCCGCTGCAGCACGGGTGTGGCAAAGGTGTTGTCGATCAGGACGGGCACGCCGTCGGCCTCGGCCACCAAGGCCTTGATGTCCAGCAGGCGCAGGTCGGGGTTGGCGGGCGTCTCGGCAATGACCAGGCCCGTGTCCGGGCGCAGCGCGGCCCGGACGTCGCCGGGTTGGACAAAGCTCACCCGGGTGCCCAGCAGGCCAGTGGCCAGGACGTGGTCGGAGCCGCCGTAGAGCGGCCGGACGGCCACCACATGCGGTTTGCCGCTGGCGACGGCGGCCAGCAGCACCGCGGCCAGCGCGGCCATGCCGGTGGCAAAGGCTACGGATTCGCCTGCATTTTCCAATGCCGTGACGCCGTTTTCAAAGCGCGCCACAGTGGGGTTCCACAGGCGCTGGTAAACGGTGCTCTGACCCGGCCCCGGCACTCCCCCGGTGGCCATCACCTCGTAGGCTTCGCCGCCGGCTTCCACGCTGGCCAGCGGCGCCGTGGTGGACATGTCCAGCGGAAGGGCGTGCACACCCAACTCCACCAAGTCCTCGCGCCCTGCATGAACGGCCCTGGTATCTGCACCCAACATCACTTTGCCTGCTTTCCTGCGGCGCCATTGCCGCTACATCCATGGATTGAGAGCAAGTATGGTCCAAAAAATCAGATATTTGGTAAGATTGCGAACTAGTAGCTGGATCAATCGCCAAACTCGCATTTTCATACTAATACGGAGGACGTTGTGGCTTCATTAGCGAAGAACATTCGACGGGATCAACCGCAAGCGAGCCAGGCGATGGAGCCGCTGGACGCCGTCGACCGCCAAATCATTGACGCCCTGGTGGCCGATGCCCGCATCACCAACCGGGACTTGGCCGACACCGTGGGCATCGCCCCGTCCACGGCGCTGATGCGCACCCGTGCCCTGATGGAGCGAGGCGCCATTGAGGGCTTTGAGGCCAAACTGAACCTGGCCGTGATCGGGCGGGCGGTGCAGGCTTTGATCGCCGTCCGCCTGAGGGCCCATGACCGCGACCAGATCGACACCTTCACCTCCCGGGTGCCGCAACTGCCCGAGGTGCTCTCCACCTTCCACACCTCAGGATCGGTCGACTACCTGCTGCACATTGCCGTCCGGGACACCGATGCGCTGCGTGACTGGGTTCTGGACAACCTGACCACCGATCCTGTTGTGGGCCACACCGAAACCACCCTGGTGTTCAAGCACATGCCCGGACACTCCGGCCCCTTGGACTAAAGAACGCCCGCGCGTCGTGAACGGCGGTGCGCCAGCAGCGCCAACACGGCGCAGGCACCTGCCACGGGGATGGCAAAACCGGTGACGGAAGCCTGCAGCCCCCATGTCTTCACGGCGATCCCCAACCCCAGCACCGGGACGGCGCTGCCCAGGTACGTCACGATGTACACGGCGGAAATGACCTGCGCATGGCGGGCGGGCTCCACGGCGGCGGCAACGTCGTTGAACACCACGCGGAACGCGGCCCCCTGGCCCAGGCCGGCACTGACGCTCGCCACCACCAGCAGGAGCGGGGACTGGAGGGTTCCTGCGGCCGCGATGAGCACCACTGACACGCCCAGCAGCGCCAGCCCGGCCGGCACCAGCCAGGGCCCGCGCAGGGACAGCAGCTGGCTTAGTGCCGAGCAGCCCAGCGTGACGGCCGCCAGCAGCCCAATCAGCGGCCGGGAATCGGCGTGCATGATCTGGGCAAAGTAGCCCGGCGCCAGGGACAGGCAGAAGCCAAACACCGCGAAGCTGACAAAGCCCGTGACGGCCGCCAGCCAGAAGGTGCCGCGGGCTCCCCGGGACAGGGCCGGCACCCGGGGCCGCAGGTAGTTGCGGCCCTCGCCGGCCGGTGCCGGTTTGATGGCGGGGCGGGCATCCAGGAGCAGCAACGGCACCAGCAGCAGCAGCAAAATGACCGAATGCACCACGAACGGGGCCTGGGTGTGGTGCGGCAGCAGGGACAGCAGACCGCCGATGACGGGCCCGGCCGCCACTCCCCCCGACGATGAGAGCAGCGTGAACCGGGACGCCCATTCGGGTCGGCTGGGCATGAGGTCACGCAACGCCGCAGCGCTGGCTCCCGTGCCGACGGCCACGGCCAGGCCCTGCAGCGCCCGTCCCGCGATCAGCTGAGGAAGGGAATCGGCCGTGGCGAAGACCAGCCCGCCGGCCAGCCCGACGACGACGGCCAGCACCAGCGCGGCCCGCCGGCCAATGTGGTCCGACCAGTGGCCGAAGAGCACCAGCCCGCCAATCAACGCCAGCACGTACGCGGTGAATGCCACGCTGACTCCCACGGCGTCGAAGCCCATTTGCGATTGCAGCAGCGGGTACAACGGGGTGGCGAGGTTGGCTCCCACCAAAAGCGTGAAGATCACGGTGCCGGCAAGGACCAACCGCGTGGCAACCGAGGCGTCCCATGACCATCGGGCAGCCGGTGCGGGCCGCATGGCAAGTTCCTGCAGGACGCTCACGGCATTCCCCTTCGGTGTGGTGTTTTTGGCGCAAATGCCTCTATAGAATGGGTCAGACAGAACGTCTTGATTCAAAATTTGCCATTGATTGAATCAAATTGATCAAAAGTGGTTGCCAAGCCGATCCGGGAGTGATCTTCATGAGCATTTTGGACCGCCTCGACGTGCGCCTGGTGTTGGCCCTGATCGCCGATCCCCGCGCACAAATCGGCGAGCTTTCCGAGACCCTGGGAGTGGCCCGCAACACCGTCCAGTCGCACCTGCGCCACCTGGTCCGCACCGGGGCGCTGCGCCAGGGCGGCCGGGAGGTGGACCTGGCCGCGATTGGCTACGACGTGGTCGCCTTCATCACCATCGAGGTCACCCACAAGGACCTCGACGGCGTCATCGCCGCCATGCGGGCCGTGCCGCAGATCCTGGAGGTCTATGAAATCTCCGGCCGCGGCGATGTGTGGTGCCGCCTGGCGGCCCGGGACGTCCACCACCTGCAAAACGCCTTGCGCCAGCTGCTGCGCATCAGGGGCGTCATCCGCACCGAGACATCGCTGGCCCTGCACGAGCACATTCCATTCAGGTTGCAGCCGTTGCTGGAGGGCATGAGCCACGGCTGACACACCGCCGAGCACCCGCACGCCCCGGCACCGGCCGGCGTCGCCCATAATGGGCTAGTGACCATCATCGATAACGCCGTTTACGTGGACGGCCGGCGCTTCGCCGAACCCAGCAGCCTCGACCAAACCTTTGAGGTCATGGCCTCCTGCGGGGGCATGGCCTGGATTGGCATGTTCCGTCCCGACGCCGCGGAAATGAAGACCCTTGCCACGGAATTTTCCCTGCACGACTTGGCCGTGGAAGACACCATCATGGCCCACCAGCGTCCCAAGCTGGAGAGGTACGACGACGTGCTGTTCACGGTGCTGCGCCCCGCGCGCTACCTGGATGAGGAGGAGGCTGTGGAGTTTGGCGAACTGCACATCTTCACCGGCGAGAATTTCGTGGTCACCATCCGGCACGCCGAAACGCCGGGACTGTCCTCAACGCGCAGCCGGCTGGAGGCGGACCCGGAGTTGCTGGCGCTGGGCCCGGAGGCTGTCCTTTACGCCATCCTGGACCAGGTGGTTGACGACTACCAGCCTGTTGTTGCCGGCTTGGAAAACGACATTGACGAGATCGAGGACCAGCTTTTCGCCGGCGACCCGAACGTCTCACGGCGCATCTACGAGCTCTCCCGGGAGGTGATCCAGTTCCAGCGCGCCATCCACCCACTGACCGACATCCTCATCCGGCTCAAGGCCGGGTTCACCAAGTACGGCGTCAACGTGGAACTCCAACGCAAGCTGCGCGATGTGGAGGACCATGTGGAGCTGGTCACGGCCAAGGCCGATTCCTTCCGGCAGCTGCTGCAAAACGCCCTCACGGTGGACGGGACGCTGACCGCCAACCGGCAAAATGAGGCCAGCGCGGCACAAAACGAGGAGCTGAAAAAGATCTCCTCCTGGGCCGCAATCTTGTTCGCGCCGTCATTCGTGGCGGGCATCTATGGCATGAACTTCAAGAACATGCCGGAGCTTGCGTGGCCGTGGGGCTACCCGTTCGCCATCGGCCTAATGCTGCTCGTGGGGACCGTAATGTACGTGATTTTCAAGAAGAAAACCTGGCTGTAGGGCTCCAAAAAGTCCACGAACGGAACCGTTTGCGGAAATTCGCTGGCAGAATGGGTGGAAATTTTCACTTTCATTCAACTACGAGGAGCCTGCATTGGGCCGACATGCCAAAATCAACACCGTCACGCTGAACAATGGCATTGCCATGCCGCAACTCGGATTTGGCGTGTGGCAGGTGCCCAATGAGGAGTCGGCGGCCGCCGTCACCGCTGCACTGCAGGCAGGCTACCGCAGCATCGACACTGCCGCCGTCTACGGCAACGAAGAAGGCGTGGGTCAGGCCATCGCTGCCTTCCTGGCCGAGTCGGGCACCCCGCGCGAGGACCTGTTCATCACCACCAAGCTGTGGAACTCGGAGCAGGGTTTCGACAAGACCCTCGCGGCATTCGATGAGAGCCTGCGCAAGCTCGGCCTGGATTACGTGGATTTGTACCTGATCCACTGGTCCACCCCGGAAAAGGACACGTACCTGGATACCTGGCGCGCCTTTGAGGAGATCTATTCCTCGGGCCGTGCCAAGGCAATCGGTGTCTCCAACTTTGAGCCCGAGCACCTCAAGCGCATCGTCGATTTGGGCGGCACCGTCCCGGCCGTCAACCAGGTGGAACTGCACCCGCGCCTGCAGCAGTCAGTGCTGCGCGAGTTCAACGCCTCCCATGGCATCCACACCGAGGCCTGGAGCCCGCTGGCCCAGGGGCAGCTGCTCACGGACGCCGCCGTCAAGGCGATTGCCTCCGCGCACGGCAAGTCCCCGGCGCAGGTCATCATCCGCTGGCACCTGCAGCTGGGCAACATCGTGATCCCCAAATCGGTCACACCCGAGCGCATTGCCGCCAACTTCGACGTCTTTGACTTTGAACTGACCGACGCCGACATGGAAGCCATGGCGGCCCTGGACAACGGCGGCCGCGTGGGTCCCCACCCGAACGAGTTCAACTAGTCCCCGCGCCCGGGGGCCCAATAGCTTTGGGCCGCAGGCTGGTGTTTGCATAGGCGACGTAAAGGAGACACCTAAGGCCGCCCGCGGCCGTGGTGGCGGATAGTCGCCGAGCAAATGCCTGCCTGCGGCCCGCGCTGCGTTCAGGTCCAGCTAGGGAGCGCCAACCACTCCGCGGCCATCCGCTGGAAGACCTGCGGATCCAGCAGGGCGGCCCCCTCCGGCAGGCTCCCCAGGAATGGGGTGCCCAGGGCCTGGAGGCTTTTGCGGTTGCTGAGGTCAATGTCCGACGGCGCCACCGGCCAGGAGCCGACCACCAGCGCCGGGGACGGCACGCCCCGGTGGCGTAGGGCCTCCAGCGTCAGGGCGGTGTGGTTCAGTGTCCCCAGGCCGCTGCGGCACGTCACCACAAAACCGGTCCGGGCGATGTCCCCGGCCTCCGCCGCCACATCGGCAAGGGTGTTCCCCTGCGCGTCCAGCTCCACGAGCAGGCCGCCGGCGCCTTCGACCAGCACGTGGTCGAAGCTGCCGGACAGTTCCCAAATGCACTCCACATGGTCCTGCACGGTGGGCAGCCGCCGGTTCTCCCGCATCGCAGCGGCCACCGGCGCCATGGGATCCCTGAGCCGGATTCCCTCACGGACTGTTCCAACCCCGCTGAGCCGGGCCACCTCGTCCGCATCGCCGTGACCGCCCGGCAAGACCCCTGTCTGGGTCGGTTTGTACACCGCCACCGTGGCCCCGTTAGCTGATAGTGCAGCGGCCAGGGCCGCCGTCGTTATGGTTTTGCCAACGTCGGTGTCGGTGCCTGTGACAAAGGTGACGGCAGCGTCTCTCATGGAGTTCCCTTGTTCGTGTTTGCGGCAGTCACCGTGAGCGGTGCCCGGAAGGAAAGCAGGCGCAGCCATTGCGGCGGCTCTCCCGCCGAGGCCAAGTCCGGCAGGGCACGGGCCGTTTCCTCAACCACCAGCGCGGTTTCCAGTTCGGCGAGCTTGGCGCCCAGGCAGCGGTGCAGGCCATGGCCAAACGCCAGCGAAAACGCCGTTGCTGACGCCGATTCAGGGTGCCGTCCGGTCAGTTCCAGCAAGATCTCCGCCCCCGCCGGGACGACGGTGCCGCCCACGCTGGTCTCGTGCCGCGCGGCCCTGCGCCAGGTGTGGACGGAGGACTCCGTGGCCAGCACACCGCGGACGTGGTCCCGGGCCGACTCCGGCGCAGCCAGCGACGCCCAAGCGCCGGAACTGGCGCCTTCCAGGCCGCGGAACAAGGCCGTGTTGATCAGCTGCGAGGTGGTTTCCTGGCCGGCGATGACCAGGAAGTAGCCCAGCGAACACACCTCCGCCTGGCTCAGGCCGGCGGCATCGAGCACCCCAAACAACGACGCCGTGCCGCGGGCTGCGGCCGCCTCGCCGCGAAGCCATATGTAGAACTCTGCAGCGCTGTGGGCCAGCACCAGCTGCCGGTCCGGGTCCGGCCAACCCCAAAACAGTTCGAGGGAGTCCTGGCTCCAGCGCTTCAGCAGCCCCAGTTCAGGAGTGGCCTGCCCCGTGAGTTCAGCCATCACGACGGGCGGGATGTGGCGGGCCACGGCATCGGCCAGGTCCACAGGTCCTTTTTGCAGGGCGACGCCGGTGGCGGCGAGCCGGAGCCGGGCCAGCTCGCGCACCCGGGGCGCCACGGCCGCCACCTTGGCCGGCGTGAAGAAGCGGCCCACCATGATGCGGACGGCGCGGTGCTGATCCCCCGTCGCCGAGGCGAGCACGGGTGGCAGCGCAAAACGCGCCTTGCTGAGGATGCGCAGTGTGGCCGGCGCCAGGGGAACCACCGAGGTCAGTGCATTCGTGGGGGCGAAGTCGTCCGTGCGGCGCATGATCTCCCGCACGTGCACGGGATCGCCAATGACCGTGTAGCTCATGACGATTCTCCGTGGCGTGTCGATTCCAGGGCTCGCATTACGGCTGCGCCCGCCCGCTCCAGGTCGGCTTCCGTGAGGTTTGCCCGGGCCGTCAGCCGCAGCCGGGACACGCCGTCGGGCACGCTGGGCGGGCGGAAGCAGCCCACGGACACCCCCTGGGAACGTAAAGCGGACGCCAATTCTGCGGCAGTGTCGGCCGATCCCACCGGGATGGACTGCACGGGCCCGGGTGCCGTCGGCACCCCGCAGCGGGCGGACAGGACGGCGGCATTGTTCAGCAGCCGGGCCGCCAGCTCCGGTTCCCGGCGCACAATCTTCGCGGCGCGTGCGGCTGCCGCGGCCGAGGCGGGTGCCAGCGCCGTGTCAAAAATGAAGGTGCGGGCCGTGTTGACCAGGTGCTCGCGCAGCAGTGCGGACCCCAGGACGGCACCGCCCTGGGAGCCGAGGGCCTTGGACAACGTGGCGGTGACGGCCACGTGCGCCGCCCCGGCCAGGCCGGCGGCATGGACGGCGCCCCGGCCCTCCCCCGTCACGCCAATCCCGTGGGCCTCATCGACCAGCAGCAGGGCATCATGCGTGGCGCACAATGCTGCCACGGCGGGCAGCTCGGCCGCGTCCCCCAACACCGAATAAATGGATTCAAGCACGACGACGGCCCGCGGCTGGGTGCGGGCGGACAGTGCCGCGCCGATCGCCGCCACGTCCTGGTGGGCCACCTCGACGGATGGGCTGCGGGAGAGCCTGATGCCGTCCCGCAGCGATGCGTGGACATGGGCGTCGTAAATGATCAAAGTGCCGGGCCCGCCCAAGGCTCCCAGCACGCCGAGATTGGCGGTGTAGCCGCTGGAAAACACGAGTGCCGCATCATGGCCGGTGAGCAGGCACAGCTGCTCCTCCAGGTCCTGGTGGGCCGCCGTCGTTCCGCAGACCACCCGGGATCCACGCGCCCCGGCGCCGTACCGGTGCAGTGCCTGCTCCGCTGCCTCGATGACACGGGGATCCGCCGCCAAGCCAAGGTAGTCGTTGGAGGCCAGGTCGAGCAGTGCGCCCTGGGGTTCGGCTCCGCGCACCAGGCCCCGGCGGTCACGGATGTCAGCCCGCGATTCCAACCAAATGTCCATGGCCGTTGCTCCCCCGGCCATCAGCCGTGCACCCGGGCGACGGCGGCGCAGATGCCGGCGCCGATCACGGCCACGTCCTCGGCCGAGCTGACGAAGGGCGGCATGGTGTAGATCAGGTTGCGGAACGGGCGCACCCACACCCCGTGGTCCAGGGCTGCGCGCGTCACGGCCGGGACGTCGACGGGCCCGGCCAGTTCCACCACGCCCACTGCTCCCACAACACGCACGTCCCGCACGGCGGACAGCGACCGCGCCGGTGCCAGGCCGTCTGCCAGGCCCCGCTCAATTCCGGAAACCTGCTGCTGCCACCCGGAGGTGTCCAACAGTTCCAGGGACGCCGACGCCACGGCGCAGGCCAGCGGGTTGGCCATGAAGGTGGGCCCATGGAGCAGGGCCCGCAGCGGGGACTGTGTGATGACCGAGGCCACCGCTCCCGAGCACAGCATGGCGGCCAGGGTCAGGTAGCCGCCGGTCAATGCCTTTCCCACGCACATGATGTCCGGC
>JBAUMA010000128.1:0-6993 GCA_049578485.1 Specibacter sp. | reverse complement strand
CGTGTGAGCTGCCCCCTCAACGGTTAAGGCGATGCCCCGCTCCCGGGTTAGCGCTCAACGGCCTTCCGACGCACCCAACCAATGGCAGCCGTGGCCACAAAGAGGATGATGGCAACAACGGCCAGCCACATCAGCCCCTTGAAAACGAAGCCGACCACTGCCACGATCAACCAAATGGCGAGTAGGACAATCACAAGAGTAATCATGCGCAGAGCCTACGCCCGTCCCCTAGCGAATGGAACAGGCCCCCGAAAACCCCGGACAGCGCCTCACACCTGTTGCACGGCCATCGCGGCAAGGTAGAACACGAACGCCAGCAGCGCCGCTGAGGACCTGAAGATGTCGATGAATTCCCACCGGCGCACCACGTCCTTCCAGTCCGCCGGAGGCGCCTCGGGGTCCCAGTCGTTGACCCGGATGTTGATCGGCACAGTGCCCAGGAATGACAGTCCCACAAACGCCACCAGCGCCATCGTGGCGATCCACCGGAGGTTCAGCCCCGGTCCGGAGCCGCCAAAGACCAACACCGCCAGCCCCAGCAGGACTGTGGGGACCATGATGGCCGGGACCACTATCCGCAGCCTGCGCACCAGCGCCTGCCTGGCAGTCACGGCCATGCGGACGTCCTTGAGAGCCCCGAGTGCCGGGTGGACGCCGTAGCGGACGATCAACTCCTCCCCGGCCAGCACGCCCGCCAGAACCAGCCCAAGGAATTCAAGCCACGGGAATCCGCCGCTCACGCGCAACCGCCACCGTTCGGGGTTCTCAACGCCGCCATGTGCTGCTCCTACCGCTTGCCAAATTTTTTGTGGACGGCCTGCTTGCTGACGCCCAGGCACAGCGCAATGGCCTCCCAGGACATTCCGGCCTTGCGGGCGCGCGCAACCATTTCCGACTCGGCCCGGGCCAGTTCCTTCCGCGAAGCCGCGACGGCGTACAGCGCTTCGGCGGGCCCCAGGCCATCCATGTCACCCAACAACGTCTTCATCTCCAGTACCTCCCTGACGTCAATCTTAGTTGACCAACCAGGTGGCGTCAATCAATGTTGACGCATGGCGTGTTCAGGATGCGCCTCGGACCGGTGGTTGATGTCAACGGGATCACGGTCACAGGGGATGTTCGTCACGCTGACAGGGGACCGGATGACGCAACGGGCTCGCCCACCGGCGGCGGAACCGGCGTCGCGCACCGTCGTCGCTAGAAGATGGACCAGCCGGTGCGGGTGGTGAATTCGCTCAGGGCGGCCGTGCCGGCCAGGGAGTTGCCGTTGGCGTCCAGGGAAGGACCCCAGACGGTGATGGAGCAGCGGCCGGGCACGATCGCGACGATGCCGCCGCCCACGCCGCTCTTGCCCGGCAGGCCCACGCGGTAGGCGAACTCCCCCGCGGCGTCGTAGGTGCCGCAGGTGAGCATCACGGCGTTGACGCGCTTGCTTTGGTCCGGCATCAAAAACGGTGACCCTCCGGAGGATACTCCGTCGCGGGAGAGGAACCTGGACGCTTTGGCCAGGTCCTCGCAACTCATTTCCAGGGCGCATTGGTTGAAGTAGTTCTCCAGCACCAGTTCAACGGGATTCTCCAGGTTGCCGTAGCTGGCCAACAGGTGCGCCATGGCCGAGTTGCGGTGCCCGTGCTGGGCCTCCGACGCTGCCACGGCGGCGTCGATGTCAAGGGAAGGGTTCCCGGATTCGGCCCGCAGCAGGCCCCGGATGGAGGCTGCGGCGTCGCCCGTCAGCGTCAGGAGCCTGTCCGTGACCACAATGGCGCCGGCGTTGATGAACGGGTTTCGCGGGATACCCCGGTCCGCCTCAAGCTGCACGAGGGAATTGAACGGCGTGCCGGAGGGTTCACGGAACACGCGCCGCCAGATGGAGTCATAGTCATAGGACATGACAAGGGCCAGCGAGAAGACCTTGGAAATACTTTGAATGGAGAACGGTTTTTGCCAGTCCCCGGCGCCGTAGACCGGGCCGTCGGCCATGGCCACGCAGATACCAAAGTTGTCCGGGGAAACCTCGCCCAGGCTTGGAATGTATGACGCCACGGCACCCTGGCCGCGCAGCGGCGCCACGGCGGCCACGATCTCCTCCAACGTCTCCTGCATTTCCATGGCGTCCCTTCCTGGGGTGATGTGCCGGCGTCGGGGTTAAGGCAAAAGGGCGGCCGGCCGCACCGGCCGGCCACCCCATTGGCAGGGCTAGAGCACCTTGGCCAGGAACTCCTGCAGCCGCGGCTGCTGGGCGTTGGTGAAGATGGCCTCGGGTGTGCCTTCCTCGCAAATGTACCCGGCATCCATAAAGATGACCCGGTCGGCCACCTCGCGTGCGAAACCCATTTCGTGCGTGACCACCACCATGGTCATGCCCTCGGCCGCGAGGTCGCGGATCACCTGCAGCACTTCGCCCACCATCTCGGGGTCAAGGGCGCTGGTGGCCTCGTCGAAGAGCATGATGCCCGGGTTCATGGCCAGGGCCCGGGCGATCGCCACGCGCTGCTTCTGGCCGCCGGAGAGCGACGCCGGACGGGCGTCGGCCTTTTCGGCCAGGCCCACGCGGGTCAACAGTTGCATGCCCTTGGCGCGGGCGGCTGCCTTGTCCAACTTCTTCAGTTCCACCGGCGCCAGCATGATGTTTTGGATGACGCTCATGTGCGGGAACAGGTTGAAGTGCTGGAACACCATGCCGATGTTTTGGCGCACGGCATTCAAGTCCACCTTGGGGTCGGTCAGGTCGAAGCCATTGACGGCCACGGTGCCCCCGGAGATGTCCTCCAGCTTGTTCAGGCAGCGCAGGAACGTTGACTTGCCGGAACCGGAGGGGCCGATGACACAGACCACCTCACCCTCGGCAATGTCCACGTCCAGGCCCTTGAGGACCTCGTTGGAGCCAAAGGATTTTTTCAGGCCAAGGACGCTGATCTTTGCTTGGGTGGTCATTTGTTGAACTTCCTGTCCACGACGTTGGAAAGCTGGGTCAAGGCGGTGATGACAATGAAGTAGATCGCGCCAACAATGAGCAGCGTTTCACCGGTGCGGAAGTTGGACGCGTAGATCTGCTGGCCCTGGTAGGTCAGTTCCGCGAAGCCAATCACGGCCAGCAAGGAGGTGTCCTTCAGGGTGATGACGAACTGGTTGATGAACGACGGCGTCATGATCTTGATCGCCTGCGGCACCACGACACGGCGCATGGAGGTGACGTAGCCCAGGCCCAGGCTGCGGCTGGCCTCCAGCTGGCCGGGATCCACGGACTGGATACCGCCACGGACGATTTCGGTCATGTAGGCACCGGCGTTCAGGCTCAGCGTCAGTACGCCGGCGGTCAGCACGTCGATGGGCTGTCCGGTCATCTGCGGCAAGCCGAAGTAAAAGAAGAACGCCTGAACCAGCAGCGGAGTGCCGCGGAAGATCGCCACATAGGTGGTGGCAATGGCGCGCAGGATCCTGCTCTCGGAGACCTTGAAGAAGCCGAATGCGACGCCGAGGATCAAGGCGAAGGCGAGCGAGAGTGCCGTGGCCAGCAACGTCAGGCCCAAGCCCTTCATCAGCGCCGGGAAGCTGTCCTTCAGCAGTCCGAAAAAGCCGGTCGCCTTGGCGGTTTCCGGGGCGGCCAGGTACTTGTCAAGGATTTCCTTGTACTTGCCGTCCGCCTTGAGATTGGCCAGGCCCTTGTCGAAGGCGGCCAGCAGATCGGCGTTCTTGCCCTTGTTGACGGCAAAGCCGTAGGAGCTGCCCTGTTCCTTGGGCGTGACAATCTTCAGCCCGTTGTTTTGGCTGACGCCGTAGGCAAGGACCGGGTAGTCGTCAAAGACGGCCACGGAGTTGCCGGCCTTGACGTCGTCGTACATGGTGGCCGAGTCCGCCAGGGCCTTGACCGTGAAGCCGTATTTGTCCTTGATGGAGTTGGCGAACGTTTCGCCTTCGCTGCCGCGCTTGACCGCGACGGTCTTGCCTTTGAGGTCTGCGTAGGTCTTGATGCCGTCGTCGTTCTTGGCGACCGCCATCTGCACGCCGGAGTCAAAGTACGGGTCGGAGAAATCAAAGACGAGCTTGCGCTTGTCGGTGATGGACATGCCGGCGATGACGCCGTCCACCTGGTTTGACTGCAGGGCCTGCAGGGCGGCGTCAAAGCCCAGGGACTTGACGTTGACCTTGAAGCCCTGGTTGGCGGCGATGGCGTTGAGCAGGTCCATGTCGATGCCGACGAGGTCGCCGCTGCCATTGCGGAATTCAAACGGCGCAAAGGTGGTGTCGGTGCCGATGGTGAAGCTCTTGCCTTCCACGCCGGCAGCGGGGGCGACGGCGGGCGCAACGGCTTGAGTTGCCGGATGGGCTTCGGGGACGACGGCCGAGGCCGAGGCCACGCCGAGGAACAGGGCCATGACGGTCAGTGCGGCGCCAAGGGCCGCCCTGCCCCGTCTGGTGGCCAAACGGGATACATTCACTTTTCTTCGATCCATCCTTTGATTTTGTGCACCATTGACCACCACGGAGGTGTACTGGGCACAGCAAATGGTGTGCTTGGGGGCACTAAGGCGCCCCCGCACAGGTGTCTGGGCTAAATTCTATGCGAGATGGTGGATGGCAAGGCAAAATGCCGCGAAAGACAAGAACCCTCTTGGTGAAATGCGCGCCGGCGAGCTTGCGAGTGGTGGGAGAGGCTGGGGACTTGCGAGCAGTGGGAGCCCTTGGGGATTAGTCCGTTTCGGGGCCCCAGCAATACGGGCATTCATCGTCGCAGGTGACCCCGGCGCGCCGGGGGTCGACCGCCGCTTCCCTGGCTTCGACCCTCTTCACGGCCGGAGCGGCGTTGTCCCGGCGGACTGCGGTCGCGATCCCGCGGCTCGTTGACGGACGTGCGGTGGATACGGCCTGTAACATTGCGAAGCTCTCCTTTGGGCTCCAGCGCCGAATTCCGGACTGGAGACGGGACGGACGTGCGGGACACGAGTGACTGCATACGGGCAATGGGATAAACCCCTGCACGTCCTTTAACCATAGTGTGACGTACGCCTCAATTCTCTGGTCGAATCCACAAAATGATCGCGGGAAAACTGTGCTCATTGCCAATGGTCACAAAAATGGGACCGTCCGCTGTTGCGGACGGCCCCATGTTCAGCTAGTTCCACCTCGTCAGCCGTGCAATGCTCAGCTGCCCCACGGTGCTCAGACCCGCCGGCATCCGCCGGTGCGGTCTTGCCCCTTTAAGTTGCTTAGGGGCGTGATCCGGTCTAGTTCGGCCAGATCCAGGTGCCGGTGGAACGGGCGGTGGCCACGTTATTGTTCATGTACGTGTCCGAGGCCTGGGTCGGGCTAACGCTGACTACTACGGAATTCGGCCAGATCCAGGTACCGGTCGAATTTGCAACGGCAACATTTGAGCTGACCACAGGCGCAGAACTCTGCGCCGGAGCGGCAGCCGCACCGCCGAGCCCAAGGAACATGGCGGAGATGGTGAAAACGGCACCAAAGCCAGCAATAATGCCCGTCTTAGCGTGCTTCGTTGATTTGCGTCCCTGCATGGAAAGCCCCCTTGAGAGTGGTTTTGACCGGCCTCGTGGCCCAAATATCCTGTGCAACGGTGCACGAAATTGGCAGGCTCTTATATTAATCGCCTACTTGTCCCCTTTAGTTTCGTTTACGCGGGCACCTAAAGTCCACCCTTAAGGCCGCATAAACTCGTTCGATTTTCAAATGGCTCAAGGCGGCGTGGGGGCCACTGTAGGCTGAAGGCGAATTCAGCAACCTTCCCGCCGCTGGGCGGACAGAAAGAAGGTACCCCATGGCCCGGCCCAACGTGATTTTGATCTGCGTCGATGAGTGGCGTGGCGACTGCCTCGGAGCCGAGGGGCATCCCCACGTTCAGACCCCGCACCTGGATGAACTGGCCTCCAAGGGTGCGCGTTTCAGGCACGCCTACTCGGCTACTCCCACGTGTGTGCCGGCCAGGGTTGCCTTGTTCACCGGCCAATCCCAGGAACGGCATGGCCGGGTGGGCTATCAGGAAGGCGTGCCGTTCGACGTCGTCCATCCGGTGACGCTGCAGGGCGAGTTCGGCAGGGCGGGCTACCAAACCCAATCGATAGGCAAGATGCACGTGTACCCGGAGCGCAGCCGGGTGGGATTTGATGACGTCATCTTGCATGACGGCTTTCTCCACTATGCACGCCGGGAGCACCAGCTGAATTTCAAATACTTCGACGACTACGTCCCCTGGCTGCGGCGCCAGCCGGGCGTCACCGCCGATGAGGAATACTTTGACCACGGCGCGGGCTGCAACTCCACGGTGGCACGCCCTTGGGACAAGGCAGAGCGCCTGCACCCCACGTCATGGACGGGGTCGCAGGCGGTGGAGTGGCTGTATCGCCGGGACCCCACCGTCCCGTTCTTCCTGTACCTGTCCTTCCACCGCCCTCACCCGCCCTATGACCCGCCGGCCTGGGCCATGGACATGTACCTCGACCTGCCGGCCTTCAAGCGGCGAGTGGGTGACTGGGAGCACCACTTTGAATCCGTGCGCACGAACGGCTTGCACCAGCTGGCGTTTGGCACATTGTCCGAGGCCGTCACTCACAGGGCCCGGGCCGGATACTACGGGTTGATGACGCAGATCGACTTCCAGCTCATGCGGCTTTTTGAGGCGCTGAACGACTTTGGCGTTGCCGAGAACACCATTGTTGCCTTCACCTCGGACCATGGCGAGATGCTTGGCGACCACGACTTCTACCGCAAGGCCGTTGGCTATGAGGGCTCGGCCAGGGTGCCGTTCATCGTGGCCCCGGCGCCGAACGACGCCTCAGCCGTGCGCGGCGCCGTGGTCGATGAAGTTGTCGAGCTGCGCGATCTCATGCCGACCTTGCTGGACTTGGCCGGGGTGCCGATACCGGAGAGCTGTGATGGCCGGTCGCTGGCCCGGTTCCTGCGGGAGCCTGTCAACGCTGCCGCCCCGGAGGAACCGTGGCGTGAGTGGCTCCATGGCGAGCACGTGTATTTTGGCCA
>JBAUMA010000127.1:0-5200 GCA_049578485.1 Specibacter sp. | reverse complement strand
TTAACGTTCGGCTGACCCGGAATCGTGGTCGAAAATCGGGTCAAATCGATGTTTTTTCGACCACAATTGCGGGTCAGTGACTTAAGGCGCGACGGCGGTTAAGTGCGGGCCGCGCTGCGCTTGTCGAGCAGTCCGCTGCATAATGCGATGATCAGACCGAACACGGCCAGGACGGCGCCGACCAGTGCAGGTGCCGTGAACCCCCAGCCCCAGCTGATGACTAGCCCGCCGGCGAAGGCGCCCAAGGCGTTGGCCATGTTCAGGGCCGAGTGGTTCAGTGAGGATGCCAGGGTGGGGGCGCCGGGGGAGACATCCAGGAGCCTGGTTTGCAGGGACGGGATCAGCATGGATCCGGAAGCGCCAATAACGAAGATCATGACCAGCGCCAGCCACTGGATGTGCACCGTGAGGGCGTACACCACCAGGGTGACGGCGATGAAGCCCATGACCGAGTAGATGCTGCCCATGACGGACCAGTCGGCGAGCTTGCCGCCCACGAAGCCGCCGGCCACCATGCCCAGGCCGTACAGGCCCACAATGACCGGCAGGAAATCCGCTGCGAAACCGGCAACGTCCGTCATGGTGCTGGCCACATACGTGTAGACGGCGAAGAAGCCGCCAAATCCCACCACTCCCACCAGCAGGGTCAGCCAGACCTGCCCGCGCTTGAGGGTGCTCAGTTCCCGACGCAGGCTGGCATCCGGGTGCGCCTTCTTCGCGGGGATGAGCTTGGCGATCGAGGCGATCGTGACCAGGCCGATGAGCGCCACGAAGATGAACATCAGACGCCAGCCGAACTGCTGGCCGACCAGGGTGGCCAAGGGCACGCCCACCACGTTGGCCACCGACAGGCCCATCATGACCATGGCGATGGCCCGCCCGCGCTTGGTGGGGGCCACCAGGGAGGCGGCCAGGACGGCGGCCACGCCAAAGTAGGCACCGTGCGGCAGGCCCGCGATGAAACGGGTCACGATCAACGTGGTGTAGTCCTGGGCGAAGAAGGAGGACAGGTTGCCAAGGGTGAACAAGCCCATCAGGGCAAGGGCCAGCGCCTTGCGCGGCCACTTGGCGCTGATGGCCACCAACAAGGGTGCGCCCACCACCACGCCGAGGGCGTAGGCGGAGATCACGTGACCTGCCTCGGGGATGGAAACGTTCATGCCCGCGGCAACATTGGGGAGAAGGCCCATCATGGCGAATTCCGTGGTGCCGATGCCAAACCCGCCCACGGCCAGGGCAAAGATGGCCCAGGCGGCAGTGTTGGGTGAGGTGGTCTTGGGTGGGGTCAGTGTCTTGGACGTGGTCATGAAGGGTGCTCTCACTGGATAATTTCGTTCCCTCCCGCGGAAGCACCGGCGGCCGGGGCGTCAGGAGGATCCGCGGACACCATAGGGGACCGTTGATAGGGAAAGGGGACATGACTGCGCTGTCCTGTTCCAGTCTAGTTCGCCCTAAACTTGGGCAGGTGACTTCACCCAAACAAATTGTTGGCGGCGCCCTTGTCGATTCCCTCACCCACCCGACCCTTCTGCTGGCGGCCCGGCGGACGGCACCGCCGGAATTTGCCGGCATGTGGGAGTTTCCCGGCGGCAAGGTCGAACCCGGTGAAGGGGTCCAGGCGGCCCTGCACCGTGAGCTGGCGGAGGAATTGGGCGTCACGGTGGTCCTGGGTGCCGAGCTCGCAGGCCCGACGCCGGAGGGCTGGCCCCTGAACGGAAGCGCCGCCATGCGCGTGTGGCTGGCGCAGGTGACGGATGGCACCCCGGAGCCGCTGGAAGACCACGACGAGTTGCGTTGGTTGAACGTGGCCGGTCAGGAGCTGTTGGAGCTGGCCTGGATTCCGGCCGACCTGCCCATCGTGCGGGCCCTGCGGGCCCTGCGGGCCCTGGACTCGCCCCCGCAGGGGTGTTGAATTTGCGCACCCCTGTGCAACACTGGGGTTACTCAACGATCTTTAGGAGGTTGTGCAGTGACATCTGAGAGCAAACACAACGAAGAAGCCCTGGCCGACGCCGGCGGTGCCAGCGAAGAAACGAAGGAAAAGTTTCGCCAGGCACTGGAGAACAAAAAGAACCAGCACCACGGCAGCGTTGAAGCCAGTAATGGTTCAAAGATCAACGCCCAGCACGGTGCCGCATCCCACAAGCGCGAGTTCCGCCGCAAGAGCGGATAAGGCGCCAGGCCCGTTTAGAAAAGGGTCGGCGAGGTTTCATCAAAGGCAGGGGCATGCTCGGCGGCCCCTGCTTTTTTGTGTCCCGTGCCTGCCATGGCCGGAGCGGTGCCACGGTGCCCGGATTCCCCGAAGGGCAGGCTGCCGGCGGGATAGTTTGCCTCCTCGTGCCGGGCATCATGGATGAACCCGTCGGTGCCGGCGAAGCCGTGGCGCCGCTTGGCCTCGTTGATGCGGGCGGCAAGCCACTGCCGGTACTCCTTGGGCGCATAGGCCCCGGACCCGTAGAGGCGCTGGTAACGGCCCACCAGGGCGGGGTGTTCTTTTGCAAGCCATTGCATGAACCACTCCCTGGTGCCGGGGCGCAAGTACAGGGCGCCGGCACTGACGCCTGTGGCTCCGGCTGCGGCCAGGGCGGCGAAAAGGGTGTCGAGTGCCTCATCGGAGTCGGTTAGCCACGGCAGGATGGGCATGGCCATGACTCCGCACGGCAGGCCGGCATCGCGCAATTTTGCCATCAGGGCCAGCCTGGCCTTGGGGGAGGGGGTGCCCGGTTCGATGGCGGCGGCAAGGTCCTCATCGAGCAGTGCAAGGGAGATGCCCATGCCAATGCTCACCCGGCTGCCGGCCTCTCGGAGCAGTGGAATGTCGCGGGCAAGCAGCGTGCCCTTGGTCAGGATTGAAAACGGCGTCCCGGAATCGGCCAGGGCGGAAATGATGCCCGGCATGAGCTTGTACCGGCCCTCGGCGCGCTGATACGGATCGGTGTTGGTGCCCAATGCCACGTGGGGGTGCGCCCAGGACGGCTTGGCCAACTCCCTGCGCAGGACCTCGGCCACATTGACCTTCACCACCACTTGCGAGTCAAAATCAACGCCGGAATCGAAATCCAGATACGTGTGGCTCTTTCGGGCAAAGCAGTAGACGCAGGCATGGGAGCAGCCCCGATAAGGGTTGACAGTCCACTCAAATGGCATGGTCGACATGGCTGGCACCTTATTCAGCGCGCTCTTGGCCAGGACTTCATGAAAGGTGATGCCGGCGAACTCCGGTGTTTGGACGCTCTTGAGCAATCCCGCCAGCGGCAGCAGGGCAGGACCTCCGGGGCCCTGTTCCGGAGGCGCCTGATCGGGGAAAAGTGGCTGGTTGAGTTGTTGA
This sequence comes from Specibacter sp., assembly GCA_049578485.1. Taxonomy (GTDB): domain Bacteria; phylum Actinomycetota; class Actinomycetes; order Actinomycetales; family Micrococcaceae; genus Specibacter. Next base: position 1,872 of record JBAUMA010000127.1, on the reverse strand, counting down.
GTGGTCCAACGCATGAAACTATTCGAACATATATTCGATTTAACGTCAATATTGCGATTGGCTGCCACTGGTTACCCGTCGGTAGAAATGTGTGCCGAATCACACCCTCTGGCGCTAGGCTGTGGACATGGGGCGAGGATGCCCCTACCGTTCCGTGCAATCCCTTTCAAGGAGACGACATGACAAACCTGGCCGCAATCGTTGGCGCCTCTGCGCAGCGCAACCCCGCAGGCGTTGCCATCAAGATGGACGACATTGAAATATCGTTTGCCGCCTTGGAGGTGCTTAGCGCCAAGGTGGCCGCGCTGCTGGCCGCCCGCGGTATCAAGCCCGGTGATCGCGTCGCGCTAATTTCTCCCAATCTGCCCCAAATGCCAGCCATCTACTACGGCATCCTGCGCTTCGGGGCCATCGTGGTTCCCTTGAACCCGCTCCTGAAGGCCCGCGAGGTTGAGTACCACTTGAAGGATTCCGGCGCCTCGCTGGCCTTCGCCTGGGAAGGGGTCATGGGCGAGGTGGAGGCCGGCGCCGCTGACACCGGCACCTCGATCATCCCCATCAACGCCGGTTTCATGGCTCTGCTGGCCCCTTTCGAACCGCTCACCGAGGTGGCGCCCGCGCAAAAGGACGACACCGCCGTCATCCTGTACACGTCCGGCACCACGGGCAAGCCCAAAGGGGCGGAGCTGACCCACGAGAACCTGCGCAGCAACGCAGAGGTTTCCGTCAGCCTGTTCAACAGCCAAAAGGGGGACGTGATCTTTGGCGGTCTGCCGTTCTTCCACGTCTTCGGCCAAACGTGTGCCCTGAACTCCGCCGTCATGGCCGGGGCCACCGTCACCATCCTGCCCAAGTTTGACCCCGTCAAGGCGCTGGAAATCATCCAGCGGGACAAGGTCACCATCTTTGAGGGCGTGCCCACCATGTATATCGCCCTGTTGCGGACGCCGGGGCGCGAAAACTATGACGTGTCCAGTCTGCGGCTTGCCGCGTCCGGCGGCTCACCCCTGCCCCTGGAAGTCCTGCACGAATTTGAAAACACCTTCCGTGCCACCATGCTCGAGGGCTACGGACTATCGGAGACCTCCCCGGTCATTTCCTTCAACCAGGTGGACGGCATCCGCAAGCCCGGCTCCGTCGGCACCGCGGTGACCGGTGCGCAACTGAGGGTGCTCGATGACCTGGGCAACGACGTCGAACCCGGGGCGGTGGGGGAGATTGCCGTTGCGGGGCCCTTCGTCATGAAGGGGTACTGGAACAATCCCGAGGCCACTGCCGCGGCGATCCCGGACGGCTGGTTCCGCACGGGGGACCTGGGCCGCAAGGACGAGGACGGCGTGTTCTTCATCGTGGACCGCAAGAAGGACATGATCCTGCGCGGCGGCTACAACGTCTACCCGCGTGAAGTGGAGGAGGTGCTGTACGAGCACCCGGCCGTGGCCGAGGCCGCCGTCATTGGCCGGCCGGACGACGTCCACGGCGAGGAAGTGTACGCGGCGGTGTCCTTGAAGCCCGGCGCCGAGGGTGCCGACGATCCCGAGGAGCTCGCCGCCAACATCAGGGACTTCGTCAAGGACAGGGTGGCCGCGTACAAGTTCCCGCGCAGGGTCATCATCCTGGACACCCTGCCGAAGGGGCCCACGGGCAAGATCCTCAAGCGCGAGATCAGCATCTAGGACGATCAGCCAGATAGCGTGCGACGGCGGCCGGGCACCTCTCCTGACCGGCCGCTGGTGCGCAGGGGGTTAGCGCAGCTGCCAGGCCACCGTCACGGAGGCGCTGACACTGTTTTGCCCCGGCTCAATGGCCATCGAAGCTTCGGTGGCCATCATGGCCCGGGCCATGATCGGTGCCGGCCCCGGTGTGTGCGCC
>JBAUMA010000126.1:0-24247 GCA_049578485.1 Specibacter sp. | reverse complement strand
GGGCCAGATACGACGCCCGGGGCCGGCTCTTGGAAGGTCCCGTGGTGGGACCGGCGTCGGAGATTCACGGCGTGCCCGTGCATGGTGCCGGGGCCGGAATCTACGCCGAGGTGCTGGCCGCCAACGGCTGCACGGTGGACCCGGCCATGACCGGCCGGCAGCCCACGGCCCGCTCCCTGGGGCTGATGGCGGCCGACAGGCTCCAGCAGGGACTTGAGCTCCCGGACACCACACCGTTGTACTTGCGCGAATCCGACGCCAAGGTCCCCGGACCCAGGAAGCGGGCACTGTGAGCGCCGAACCAGCCGTGCCAGCCGCCCGGGACACCCCTGCCGCCACCTTGCGGAACATGAAAACGGCCGACATTGACTTCATCACGGCCCTGGATGCGCAACTGTTCGGGGTTGACTGCTGGCCCCGGCACATGTTCGTCGACGAGCTCGCCCAACCCGAAACCCGGCGATACATCATCGCCGAGGTCCCCGTCGACGACGGCGACCCCGCTGCCGGGATGAAGACCGTGGGCTACGCGGGGCTGATGTGTATTGCACCCCTTGGTGACATTCAAACCATCGGCGTCCTGCCCGAATTTGAGGGCCGCGGCTATGCGCGGGCCATGATGGCCGAACTGATCGGCGAAGCGGCCCGCCGCGGGGCGCATGACGTGATGCTGGAGGTCAGCTCCGTCAACCCGCGGGCCCAAGAGCTGTACCGGCGCCTCGGCTTTGAACACATCCACACACGGCGCCGCTACTACCGCGACGGTTCCGACGGGCTGATCATGCGCCTGTCTCTGTCCGCCCCGGCCACCGCAGACATCGACGCGAAAGACCATTCATGAGCCAGGAAAACCCGCTGATCTTGGGGATTGAATCCTCCTGCGATGAGACAGGCGTGGGCCTGGTGCGCGGCACCGAACTGCTGGCCAACACCGTCTCCTCCTCCATGGCCGAACACGTGCGTTTTGGCGGGGTCATCCCCGAGATCGCCTCCCGCGCGCACTTGGACGCGTTTGTGCCCACCTTGCGGCAGGCACTCGCCGAGGCCGGCGTCGAACTTAGTGACGTGGACGCGATTGCCGTCACGAGCGGCCCCGGGCTGGCCGGAGCCCTCATGGTGGGCGTCAGCGCCGCCAAGGCCCTCGCCCTGGCTACGGGCAAGCCCCTCTACGCGATCAACCACCTGGTCGCCCATGTGGGCGTTGGCCTGCTGGATGAGTCGATCGCGGCCCAGTCTGCGGCACTTTCAACGGGCGACAGTGGGCTGCCGGACAACCTTGGCGCACTGCTGGTCTCCGGCGGCCACACGGAAATCCTGCGGGTGCGCAGCATCGCCAGCGACGTTGAGTTGCTGGGCGCCACGATTGACGACGCCGCCGGCGAGGCCTTTGACAAGGTGGCACGGCTGCTGGGGCTGGCCTATCCGGGCGGCCCGGCCATAGACGCGCTGGCCAAGGACGGCAACGCGAAGGCCATCCGCTTCCCGCGCGGGCTGACCATGCCCAAATACATGGGCACGGCCGAGGAGCCCGGGCCGCACCGCTATGACTTCTCCTTCTCCGGCTTGAAGACGGCCGTGGCGCGGTGCGTGGAAGGTTATGAGGCCGCAGGTGAGCCGGTCCCCGTGGCCGACGTTGCGGCGTCGTTCCAGGAGGCGGTGCTGGATGTCATCACGGCCAAGGCCGTGATGGCGTGCCGGGAAAACGGCATCACCACGCTCCTCCTGGGCGGGGGCGTGGCCGCCAACTCGCGGCTGCGCGAACTGGCCACGCAGCGCACCGCGGCGGCAGGCATCACGCTGCTGGTGCCCAAAATGTCGCTGTGCACCGACAACGGCGCCATGGTGGCCGCCCTCGGTGCGCAGCTGGTCATGAACGGCGTGGCCCCCAGTGACCTCGCTTTTGCCCCGGATTCCTCGATGCCGGTCGGCAGCATCAGCCTCTGACCGGCGGCGGGATGGGACGGGCTACATGCCCATGTCGACGAGTTCGAAGATCTCCAGGGTGAAGCGTCCCTGGCCCTCGGACATGAACGGCAGGCCGTCGGACAGGGCCTTGGCGGCATCCATGTTCTCGGCCTCGACGACGCTGTAACCCTGCAGATCGCTGGGCGCGGGGGTGGAGCCGTCGTCGGAGAACGCCGCCCGGGCACCAAAGGGTGCGCCGCCGTCGACCATGGCCGGGCCAACCTTCTCCATCCAGGTGCCCCAGGCCGCCATGCCCGCGGCGGACTCCTCCGCGGTCATCTGGTCCATGGGGGTGGCGGGGCCGTTGTAGATGTAGATGAACTTGCTCATGATGATTTCCCTTCATCGATTCCGTCGTGCCCTCTGTGGCTGCGAACGGAAATTGCTGCATTGCACGTACTGTCCGGGATGCGCGCCCGGACGGTGGCTGCCGAGATTAGGCGCGGGGCAGTCCGGTTTCAAGGATTTGCTTCAACGTGGCCAAATCCTTGCGCATGGCCCGGCGCATCATGGGGGCCATGAGGACCGAGGCAACAACGGAAAACCCACGGGGTTCACCGTTGTTGCGCAGGGTCATGAGGGTGCCGTCGCCGGAATCGGACCACGTGTACGTGGTTTGCATGGGGAACGGGCCCTGGCTGGTGCGCATCACGAGCTTTTCCGATGGCACGAGTTCGACGAATTCGTAGCTGTAGTCCAGAATCCGGCCCAGGAAGCGCGCGCTGAAAGCCAGCTGCGAGCCCACCCGGAGCGGCGGCTCGCTCAGCCACCGGGCCGAGTCGATGTTGTGGTACCACCGAGGGGTGTTGTCCGGGTTGGACGCGTACGCGGCAACCTCCGGGCGCGGGGCCCGAATGTGGATTTCGCTCTGGACATCGACCACGGTTGCGGTTTCCTTTCCGTTCCGTTGTCGCCTTAGGCGTTGGCCGTTTGGCGGCCCGTGAACGCCACGAGCCGCTCCAGGCTTTCGGCGGATTCCTCGACGAGGGTTTCCTCGGCGAAGCTGTGGCCGCGCATGCTGGGTGCAATCGTGTTCCGGGCCAGGCCCAGCACATAGTCCGACAACATGGGTGCAACGTCCAGGGTGCGTCCAGTGGCGGTGGCGAAGTCCCAGGCGTGCACCAGGAATTCAATGTTGAGGATGTTGGCGACTGTGGTGGCCGGCAGGACAGCGAAGCCCATGTCGATGGTGCCGTCCAGTCCGCGGGCGTTGAAGGCCTCCAAGGTGGGGGCTGCCGCATTGGCCACGCGGACCTCCGGTGACGCACCGGCGTCGTCGCCCAGCTCGACGCCGAGCGCCTTGCCGATCCCCGTGATGGACCCCACCAGGTGTTCCACCAGGGCTGCCACGGTGAAGTCCTCGCACGGGGTTTGCCGGCCCATGTCCGATTCCGTCAGGGCGGCGAGGATGCGCTGGGCGATGGCCAGGGTGGCCTCGGCGCTGATGAGTTCGTTGATGGGGTCCGGGGCGGCCGCCCAGTCGTCGGGGCCGGCGTCGCCCGTGGTTGCCAAGGCAAGCAGGCGGCCCAGGAAGTGGGTCCAGCCTTCGGTGTGGCCGGCGGCGGACGCCTCGCCGAGTCCCTCATGGACCAGGCGGACGGTGGTGCCGCCGTCGCCCGGCTCAAGGGTGATCGTGACGGTGGAGGCATCGTCATCCGGGGCGGCCGGGCCTTCCCAGCCCCAGGTGAAGACCACCCTCTTGCCGGGCTCGATTTCCGTGAAGGTTCCTGCGGCCGAATGCCCGGGCGTGATGGTCCAGCGGTAGTCGCCGCCCACCCGCAGATCCACGCGGGCGGCAACGGTTTGCCAGCGGCGCAGACGTTCGGGTTCCGTGATGAGGGCAAATGCGGTGTCCGGGTCAACCGGGATGAAGACGGACTGCTCAATGGTCATCGAAATTCTCCTGTGGGTGGTTTATCCGGGCCAGGGTGGCGGCGTCGGCCGCCAGTTGGTCCAATTCGGTTGTCCAAAACATTTCCAGCGAGGTTCGCAGTTGGTTCATTCCCTGCGGATCCAGGCTGTAGTACCGCCGCCGGCCGTCCTTTCGGGCCTGCACCAGTCCCACATCGGCCAGCAACAGCAGGTGCTGGGAGATCGCGGACCGGCTGACGGGAAAGTGTTCCGCCAGCTCACTGACACTAAATTCCCCGCGGGCCAGCAGCTGCAACAGGCGGCGCCTGTTGGGTTCGGCTGCGGTTTCGAGAAGGTCGGGCACGGTCAATACGTTAGTACTCGCTAACGCATTGGGCAAGGGCTTTTTAGATATTCGCCCGGGCGGTTACGGCGCCAACGGCAGGGTCAGCACCATGACGGTGCCGTCGGCACCCGTGGAACCGATTTCGATGCGCCCGCCTGCCGCGACGGCGATCTCCCGGACCAGCGCCAGCCCCAACCCGTAGCTGCGCTGGCCCCCGGGAGCCGGCTGTGTGGCGCGCGCAAACCTGTCAAACACCCGGGCCTGGTCGATGCCGGAAATTCCGGGGCCGGTGTCGGCCACCGTGATGACGGCCTCCCGGCCGTGCACCGCCGTGGTCACGGTGACGTGCCCGCCGGCCGGCGTGTGGTTCAGGGCGTTGTCGAGAAGCCCCAGCACGGCCCGGCGCAAACTGTTGGGCTGCATGCGGACCCGGGCCTCGGCGTCGTGCCTGACAAGCAGGGACACCTCCCGCAGCCCGGCCAGGTCCTGCAGGTCGGAGGTGACGGCATCCACGGCCCCGTTGACCTGAAGCTCCTCCGCCCCGGCCCCGGAATCGCCCGTGGCGGCGAGCAGCAGTTCCTGGACGGTGGCGGACAAGGTGGCTGTGTCACTGCGGATCTGGCCCAACAGCCTGGCGGCGTCCGTCCCGGGCTCCACCTTGTTTTGGGCCAGTTGGACCCGCGCGTCGAGGATGGTCAGCGGGGTGCGCAGCTCGTGGCTGGCATCCTGGACAAACCGGCGCTGCAGGGCCAGGGCGCGCCCCAGCGGCCGGATGGCGCTGCGGGCGCTCAGCCAGCCGATGGCCCCGGCCGCCATTATCCCGGCAAAGCCCGCCACGGCCATGGCCTTGAGCATGTCATTGCTTTCCACGTAAACCCGTGGCGAGGAAGGGTCCGACGCCGAGATGTCGGGGTGGTGCGAGAGATAGAGCATGTAGATGGCCGCGGCAACAATGACCGCCAGCACCATGACGGCGCAGGCCACGGCGATCCGCCACCCCACCGTCAGGGCCGCGCGCCGGAGTTGGATGGAGTCGGATTGCGGGGCACCCGGCCCTGCGGTTTGCGCTCTCATGAGGCGTCCCCGATCTGGTAGCCCACGCCGTGGACCGTGCGGACCACCGTTTTTGAGACCTTGCGGCGCAGATAATGGACATAGGTGTCGATGACCCCGGGGGAGTCCTGCGGATGAAACAGCGCGTCCATGAGCTCCGGGCGGGTGAATACGCGGTCCGGCTCCCCGGCCAGCAGGGCCAGGAGCTCGCTCTCCTTCGCCGTGAGCTCGATGCGGTCCCCATAGTCGCTGCGCAGCAGCCGGCTCGCGGGCTCCAGCATCCAGTCGCCAATTGCCAGCTGTGTCGGGGCAGCCTCAAAGGTGCGTGTCATGGCCCGCAGGCGGGCGCGCAGTTCGCCGGCGTCGAACGGTTTGGTCATGTAGTCGTTGGCACCGGCGTCGAGCCCCTCAATCTTTTCTGCCGTGGCGCCCAGGGCCGTGAGGATGAGGGCCGGGGTCCCGACGCCCTGGCGGCGCAGGGCCGCCAGGAGTTCGACGCCGTCCAGCACCGGCAGGCCGCGGTCAACCACCAGTACGGCCCAGTCGCCGGTCAGGCCAAGATGCAGGCCCTTTTGACCGTCGGTGGCCAACTGGACCTCATAGTCATCGGCCAGGAGCTCGGCGATCAGGGGGCCCAAGACGGGGTCGTCTTCCACCAGCAGCAGCCGGGGGAGCTCATTGATGTGCATGCACCCCATTGTCGCCCGCCGCGGCGTCGGCGGCGTTGCGTGCCGCGCGGCGGGCGTTGCGCCGGGACTTCAGCATGCCGATGGCGCCCGGCAGCACGGACACCAGAACCAGGAGGATGGCGATGGCGTCGATATTCTTGGCGACGAACTCAAAGTGGCCCAACCAGGTGCCCAAAAGCACCACCGAACCGGCCCAGCCCACGGCTCCTGCAACGTTCCACAGGGTGAATTTCTTGTAGTCGTAACGCGCGATCCCGGCCACCAGCGGTGCAAAAGTGCGCACCACGGGCACGAATCGCGCCAGTACGATCGCGGCGCCGCCGCGCTTGGCAAAGAACTCCTCGGTCTGCACCAGGTAGGCGGTCTTGAGGATGCGGGCGTCGTCCTTGAACCAGCGCCGGCCAAAGCGGCGGCCCAACATGTACCCCACCTGGTCGCCGGCGATGGCAGCCAGGGCCACCACACCGATCAGCACGGGCAGTGCCAGGTTCAGCTGCTGGTGCAACAGGCCGGCGGTGAACAGCAGGGAATCGCCGGGCAGGAACGGGAACAAGAGCCCGGACTCGATGAAGACGATTATGGCAACAATGCCCAGCGCGGCCGGGCCGAGTCCGTGCAGCAGTGCCGCCGGGTCAAAGATGGACGACAAGCCCGAGGGAAGTGCCATGGCAAGAGTGTGCATGTCAGTGCCCCGTCCGATTCGCGGGAACGACGACGCCGGCAGGCGCCGTCGAAACCGGGCCAAAGCGGCCCAGCAGCGGAATGCGCGGCAGGATGGCGCGCTGGTACCTGTTCCACAGGCCGGCAAAAAGCAGCACTGCGGCGGTCGCGGCCAGGAAGGACGCGGCAACGTCGCTGGGGTAGTGCACGCCAATGTAGATGCGCGACCACGCAACCACCACCGGAACCCCGACGCCGGCGAATACGGCCACAGTGCCCCAGCGCGTTTTGCGTGTCAGGAAGAAGAAAGCCCAGGCGAGGCCCACGGCCAGGGCAACGTGTCCGCTGGGGAAGCTGTTGGAGCCGGTTTCCGGGGCCAGCGGGTCAAACAGCAGGGCCGGGTTGGGGCGCTGCCTGTCAACGATCACCTTGAAGAACTGGCTGGAGAGCCACCCGGCGGCCGCCACTCCGCCAAAGGCAAACGCATTGACGGGGGACTTCCGTACGATCAACACAAACAAGCACACGACGGCAATGATCACGATTCCGTCCTTGGGGGAGAATACGGTGTTCAGCGCCATGGCGAGGGCGGTCAGGGCCGCATTGTGGTCCCGGCTCAGGACCTGGTCAACCTTGAATTCGTCGGGGCTGAAGCTTGGCACATTGGTCGCGACGAACCCCAACGTCAGCACGGCCGCGGACAGCAGCAGCACCCACAGGCCCCACAGCCGTGGCTGCGGCAAGGCGGCCAGCCGGGTGGAACGGAACTCGACGTGTGGACGGCGGAGGCCCGGGTTGTCGGAGTCGGCCCGGGATGCAGGCGGGGAGTTGGTCAAGGAATTCTCCAATGCGTGGCGGAACGGTGAAGCGGCCCTGGGGGCCTTTCCTCCACTGTTTCGCACCCGATCTAAGAACTCTCTAAGAACCGGCCTCCCGCCGATCGTCCCGTGGGCGGTTTCGCCAACGCCTCCCCAGCCCGTGGGCAAGCGTTGGCGAAAAGACGCCCAAAGGTGAGACGGCGTTCCGGGTTATGCCGCCAAAGGTGAGACGGCGTCTATGCGGGGGAGATGCGCAGCTTGAGGGTCCTTGCCTCCGGGCGGAGGGCAAAGTCCGGCCAGACATCCGGGCCGCATGCCCTGGACCCGAGGCCGTGCTGTGCCGCATCGACGTAAAGGTAGCTGTGGCTTGGTGTCGGGAGCTCGTGCGGGTGGCCGGCCGCAGCGATTTCCTGGGCGGTGTGCCGTGCCAGCGAGAACCCGGGCCGGCGTCCGGCGGCATCGGGTTCGGCGTCGATCCGCAACCACGGTGCACCGGCACGGTCCAATTCCAGCCAGCGCACATCGCTGCGGTGCCCGGTTTCCTGGGGCCGGGCATACGGGACGTTGAGCTCCTCGAGCGAAGCGGCATGCCGGGCCACCACAGTGGCATGCATGCTGTCCGGGTAGGACTCCCGCGGGCCGGCACCAAACCAGGCCGCACCGTCCACGTCCGTGGGCAGGTCCCACCGCACGCCAATGCGGGGCCACACGAGGTTCCAGCCCGCACTGGGCGTGATGTCGATGCGCAGCCACAGTTCGCCCCCATCCAGCTGCCAGTTTTCCTCGACCGCCACGGAATGGGTGCTGTCGGCGGCTGCGTAGCGTGTGCGCACGCGGATCCCGTCCGGCAGCGCCGCCACGTCCTCCACCCTCCGGGTCAGCCGGTCCAGTCCAGCCTGCTTCCACACGGCCTCGGACGACGGCGCCGGCACGCCCCTGCCGCTGTTGAGCCAAGGATCGCCCGGGCCGTAGGCGCCAAAGCCGGCGCCTCGATCGTTGTCGGTGGGGGCACGCCACAGCTCGAGCCGGGGACCGGACACGGCCTGTCCTGCCAGCGAGACCAGGGTTCCGGCGTCGAACGTGGCAGGGCCCAGGGAAACGGGGAGCGCGCTGTCGAGCGGCGTGGCCGGCCGGGGCGACCGCGTCGGCACGGCCGGGGCCGAAAGATCCAGTTGCACGGCGCCCAGCGGGTGGCCGGCGGGTGCCCAGCCGGTGGCGTCCCGCAGCACGGCCTCCACGGTCAACCACGTTTCCCCGAGCGGTGCGGCCGGCATGGCCGGAAGGGCGATCGTGGCCGATTCCCCCGCCCGCAGCGGGCCGTCGCTGCCTTCCGCGGCAACCTCGCCGGAGGCCGCCACTGCGCCGTCGTGTTCCACCCGCCAGCGCAGTACGACGTCGGACGCGTCGGCCGTGTGCCGCAGGTTGGCCACTGCCAGGGTCGGCTTCCCTCCCGCGGGCAGGGAGAGTCCGAGCCGGATGGGGGAGACGATCTGCTTGAATTCGTACAGGCCAGGCGTGGGAGTGGAATCGGAAAGGACCATGCCGTCCATGACAAAGTTCGAATCGTGCACCACCTCGCCAAAATCACCGCCGTAGGCAAAGAACTCCGTGCCTTCCGCAGTGCGCGTGCGTATGCCGTGGTCGCGCCATTCCCACACAAATCCGCCGTGCAGGCGCGGATATTTGTCCACGAGCGCCTCGTACTGGTCCATGGCGCCCGGGCCGTTGCCCATGGCGTGCACGTACTCGCACAGGATGAACGGTTTGGTGCGCTGGCGGGCGGATTCGGCGGAGTCGCAGCCAAGGAGCAGGGCGTGGGAGTCATTGCGGCCAATGGAGTCCGTCTCCGGGATGGATGAGTACATGCGGGAGTACACGTCCGTGTAGGCGCCCGTGTAGTCGCCCTCGTAGTGGACGGGCCGGGAGCTGTCCCTGGCATGGGCCCAGGCCGCCATGGCCGCCAGGTTGGAGCCGGTGCCGGATTCGTTGCCCAGGGACCACATGACGATGGACGGGTGGTTTTTGTCCCGCTCCACCGTGCGCTCCATCCGGTCCACCAAGGCGTCACGCCAGGCGGGGACGTCGCTGGGATTCTCCACCCATCCGCCGGCTTCAAAGCCGTGGGTTTCCAGATCGCATTCCAGGATCACCCAGAAACCCATCTCGTCCGCCAGGTCCAGCAGGCGCGGGTGGGGCGGGTAGTGGCTGGTGCGGATGGCGTTGACGTTGAACCGCTTCATCTGCGCCAGGTCCTCGCGGGTGCCGGCTTCGTCAAAGACGCGGCCGCGGTCGGGGTGTGTCTCGTGGCGGTTGACGCCGTGGAACACCACCCGGCGCCCATTCACCAGGAACTGGTCGCCAACGATCCTTACGGTCCGGAAACCGAGGCGAACGGAGATGCTCTCGGCAGCACTGGACACCGAGGCTTCGTAGAGGCGCGGGACCTCCGCAGACCAGGGCTCCACGTTCTCCAAGGCCAGCGGAGCCACTTCTTCGGCGGATTTCCAGGTGACGTTGACGCCCAATTCGGGCACGGACAAAGTGACGGGGAATGCCTTTGCGTCCGCGGTGATTTCCGGGTCAATCGTGCCGGTGCCGGCCCCCGATCCGGCGGACCAGCCGGTGCGCAGCCAGGCGTCGGTGATCCCGCCGGCGGGGCGCGCTTGCAACGTCACGTCACGGAAGATGCCGGGCAGCCACCACTGGTCTTGGTCTTCCAGGTAGCTGGCGGCGGACCATTGGTGCACCCGCACCACCAGCAGGTTGGAGCCCGCACGCAGGGCATCGCTGACGTCAAATTCCTGGGCGAGGCGGCTGCCCGAGCCCACCCCGATTTCCTGGCCGTTGACCCACACCTTGTAGCGGGATTCGACCCCGTCAAAGCGCAGGGTGAGTGCCGCCGTCGTGCTTTCAAACCACTGGGCGGGGACCTCGAAGCGGCGGCGGTAGTCTCCTGTGGGGTTGGCGTCGGGCACGTGGGGAGGATCGATCGGGAACGGGTACTGGACGTTGGTGTAGATGGGCCGGCCGTATTTGCCGTCTTGTCCCATCACCCAGTGGGAGGGGACGGGCAGGGTGTCCCAGGCGGCGTCGTCGTAGGACTCGGCGGCAACGCCCTCCACAGTTTCTCCGGAGGGAAGGACGGAGCCGGCGCCCGCGGTGCCCGGTGCGGCGGGGAGCAGGCGGAAGCGCCAGTCCCCGTTGAGGGAGAGCGCCGGTGCGTCGCTGTGCAGCCAGGAGCGGGCCGGCACGCGCCGGCCGGAGCCGGGGCCCTGGTCGGTGAGGTAGGAGACATCTGCGGTGGTCATTATTTAACCGATCCTTTTGTGAGGCCGCCGCGCCAAAAGCGCTGCAGCACGACCATGGCAATTCCCAGCGGGATGATGGAGAGCAAAACCCCGCCGGTGGTGAGTTCGTGGAATTCGGGCAGCCGGTCCACCTGGCTGAGCCAGTTGTTCGGGCCAAGGGTGATGGGGTACGGCTTCACAGCCGAGAGCATCACGAGCGGCAGGAAGCAGTTGTTCCAAATGCCCACCGGCTGGAACAGGAACACCGTGACCAGGGCCGCCGTGCCGAGTCCGGTGCCGAGCAGTTGTCGTCGTGTGAATTCGGTCATGGGCCTTCACTTCGTCGTCTAGGTCGAGACGCAAGGCGTCCGCGGGACACCGGCATCACCCGGCGGACCGAGTAAAAGGACGCTAACACAAAGATCGAGCGGTTACTCGAAATTCAATTAATGTGACACAGGACTCATGTAGGATCTCTATTCGTGACCACCAATGAAAGCCGGGGCAGGACGCCGCGTGGACCGTATGCCAAGTCCAAGGCTCGGCGAGAGAGCATCGTCATGGCCGCCCACGAGGTGTTTGCGGCCCAGGGGTACCGGGGCGGCTCATTCCAGGACGTGGCGGACAAGGTGGGGATGAGCCAGACCAGCCTGCTGCACTATTTCCCGTCCAAGAGTGACCTGCTGCTGGCCGTGCTGAATTGGCGTGACACCGTGACCGGGGACGGTGGGCCCCGTGACCCGGAGGAATCCATGGCCGACGCCGTGGTCCGCCAGGCCCGCTTCAATGAGACTGTTCCCGGGGTCATTGAGCTCTACACCGTGCTGTGCGCTGAATCCGTCACCTCCAACCACCCCGGCAGCGACTATTTCACGCAGCGCTATGAGGGTTTGCGCGGCAGCTATGAGAGATCCTTTTCGGCGCTCGCCGATGAGGGCCGGCTGCGTCCGGGCGTGGATCCCGGGCGGGCGGCAGCGAGCCTGATCGCGCTCTGGGACGGCATCCAGACCCAGTGGCTCATGGCTCGGGACGACATAGACATGGCCGGGTGCCTGCGGGAATACCTGGAATTGGTGATCCTGCCGGAGTAGGGTCAGCCCGCCCGGCCGCCCACTGGCAGCCATCTGAGCCGGGCTATTGTTGGCTGTCGGCCGGGAGCACCCCGGCCAGTTCCGCAAGGGAGGGCTCGCGCCCAAGCTCAATGTGGGAGTAGGCCAGCGCGGCAGCCAGGGCAGGCTTGCCGGCGTGGATCGCCTCACACAGGGCGATGTGCTCCCGGTATTGGGCCTGCGGGTCGCGTTCGCTCGTCAGGGCGAACAGGCGCCGAAGCCGGCCCAGGACCGGACGCATGGTCGTCTCCAACAGGCTGTTGCCGCTCATGGCGATGATCTCGGCATGGATGGCGGAGTTGAACTCGGTGATGGCGGGGAAGTCGCTGGCGGCTGTGGCGATTTCCGCCGCCGTCATGAGCTCCGCGAGCCGCGTGGATGTGCCTCCGTTGGCCACGTGTTCGGCGGCCTTGCGCGCGGCAAAGACCTCAAGGTTCAGTCGGACGTCGAACAGTTCTCCCACGTCCTTGAGCGTGAAGGCACGCACCACAGCCCCGCGGCGGGGGAAGATGGCGATGAAGCCGTCCGCCTCCAGCTGGGGCAGCGCCTCCCGGATGGGGATGCGGGAGACTGCGAGGTCCTCGGAGATTTCCCGTTCCCGCAGGCGGTGCCCCGGCGGGTAGTGCCCGTCGATGATCTTCTCGCTGATCCGCGCGTAGGTCTGCTCCGCCATTGACAGCCTGGCGTCGGCCTCCGGTGCTAGCTGGTCCATGCATTCGTCCTTCACTGCCCTCGCATGCCGGCCCGCCCGACAGCCCCAGTGTACGGCCAGTTCAGTCCGCAGCCGGGTAGCTGGGCGGAAACAGGACGGCCGCGGGGCGGCCTTTGAAGTCGCGCTCGCCGTAGGCGTCGCGCATCTTCGCAAAGATCTCTTCGGCTGCCTGCCCCAAGGCCTCCAGGTCGACGCCGGGAATGACGCCGTCGGCCATGATGGTGCGGCCGGCCACGACGGAGTGGAAGGCGTTGCGGGCGGTGCCGTTGAGCAACAGCGTGCGCACCGGGTCGTCCGTGACGCCGTCGCGGAAGTCGCCCAGGCTGAAGGCCACCATGTCGGCCTGCGCCCCTGGCGCAAGCCGGCCCAGGTCTGGGCGCTTGAGCGCGGAGGCCCCTCCCAATGTGGCGGCGTCGAGGTAGTCCGACGCCGGCGCGGCGTCGGCCCGGCCGTCGGCCAGTTTCGCCAAATGAACCCCGGCGTCCATGCCTCGGACCAGGTCCGGCGGGAAGGAATCCGTGCCCAGTGCGAGGTTGATCCCGGCTTGCTTGTAGCTTCTGAAGGAATCAATGACCTGCCCGTAGCGGAACGAGGTCTGCGGGCAGTGGATGATGCTGACGCCTGCCCCGGCCAGCGTTGCCAGCTCGCCGCGGTCCTCGCCAAAGACGGCGGGGTGCCGGTCGGTGAGGATGCCGTGGGGGATGAGCAGCCTGTCGTTGAGCAGCCCGGCCGCGACAATCGTCTCCAAGGGGGTGGAATCGTATCGTTCTGCCAGGAAGTTGCGTTCGAACATGCCCTGGAGGCTGTGCAGGCGCACCAAGACATCCCGCTCCCGGGAAGCTGTGGCGGTGTCCTTCAGCAATTCCGGTGTTAGCGTCTCGATCCGGCAGGGGAGCAGCACCCCGTTTACAAGGGGGTCGTCCAGTTCCTGCACCCAGTCAAGGAAGGCCAGTGCGTCCGCGAGCCCGGCCTCGCCCAGTGCCGGGTCAAACATCACGGTCCGCCCGCCGTCGTCCGTAACCACGTTGACGCCGGAGCGGTAGGCCGGCCCCAGGTACCCGCGCAGGCCCAGTTCCCGCGTAGTCCGCGCCATGCCCGTGAGCTCGGCGGAGTCCTCGGCCCAGGCGCTGTGCACCTCCGAGGCAATGGGCATGTAGGTGGTGATGCCGTGGAGTGCCAGCTGCACCAGGGCGTAGCGGCGGATGGTTTGGCGTTCCTCCGGGGTGAACACGTCGCGGCGACCGTGGGCGAAGTAGCCGGCGGACCACGTCAGGGCCTTGGCCTCCTCGGCGTCGTGCCACGAGTCCAGGATGAGGTGGTCGATGTCCGTCAGCGCGTCCAGGTCGATCAGCCCGGGCATCAGGAGGGCCTTGCCCAGGTCCACATGCCGGTCCACCGGGCCCACATAGCCGTGTCCCACGTGGATGATCACATCATCCGCATAGACCACGGCGGCGTCGCGGAACAGGACATGGCCGCCGTCCCGGTGGCCCAGGACATGGCTGGCAGTGAGTTGGGTGAGCATGAGACGAATCTCCCTGAGTTAGACGAGTTGCAGGTTCTCGGCCACGACGCGGCCGTCGTGGATGACGGTGCGGTCCGCCGGCCGGTCCATGACGGCCGCGCTGACGGAATCGCCGGAGACAATCACCAAGTCGGCCGCATCTCCCACGGCAGTGCCGGGGCGGTCCAGCACGGAAGCCAGGCGGGGGATGGAGGGATCCAGGATGGACGCGCCGCCAATGGTGGCCACGGCCAGCGCGTGTTCGATGTGTTCGTCGAAGCGGAAACCGTTGGCGAAGGCCAGTTGCCAGGTACGGTCCAGCATGTCGGCGTTGCCGTAGGGGGACCAGTAGTCGCGTTGGCCGTCCTCGCCCAGGCCCACGCGTACGCCCGCCTCCGCCAGCTGGGCCAGGGGCAATTGGAACCGGCCCGCCGGGGCGACCGTTGCGGTGGAGATGTCCAGCTCCGCCCACGTTTCGATGAGCTGGCGCGTGTGTGCCTCGCTGACGCCCCAGAGCGGGTAGCCGTGGGAGATGGTGACGTTTCCCTGCATGCCCAGCGCGCGGGTCCGCTCGGCAATCAACGCGGCACTGAAGTGACCTAGCTCGCCGGGTTCATGCAGGTGGATGTCGATCGGCACCTGGTACTTCTCGGCCAGGCCGAACACGATGTCCAGGTGGCGGACGGGGTCCTTGTCCAGGGAGCAGGGGTCAATGCCGCCCATGACGTCGGCGCCGTTCTTCAAGGCCTCCTCCATGAGGTCCGCGCTGCCGTCCTCCAGGAGCAGGCCGGCCTGCGGAAACGCGATGATCTTAACCTCGGCGCGGTCCTTGTGGGTCTCGCGGGCGGCGGCGACGGCGTCGAACTTCTCGAGCCCGCAGTCGACGTCGACCTGGGCGTAGCTGCGCACGCGCGTGGTGCCGCGCTCGATCATCATGCGCAGTGCCGTGTCGGTGCGCTCGCCCATGCTCGTCTCGGCCAGACGCCAGTTTTTGCGGTCGTTCATCATCATGCCCCAGACGCCGGGAGCGCCGGTGTGCTCACGGAAAGGCAGGCCCAGGCGGTTGGAATCCAGGTGCACGTGGACGTCGGAGAAGGACGGCAAGAGCAGCCGGCCCCCGCCTTCGACGACGACGCCGGTCCCGGCGGCTGCGGTGGCCGCGGGGTTGTGCGACGCGACTGAGCTGATGCGTCCGTCGGTAACAGTGACGTCGCTGAGTTCCCCGCCCCACGGGCGAACCTGGCGAATGAAGGATGAAGACAAGGTGGAACCTTTCGAAGGGTTGGATATTTTTGTATGCCAGATTTGGACAATTTAGGCTTGAAGTTCAATTAATGGAGACGTTGCACCATTTTGGTATACCAAAACTCTAGCGAGTCCACGCTCTTTTGTCAGCAGGCAGGCGCCCGGATGCTGGAATCCCGGCCCGGGCGCATCAAGCGCTCAGATCCACCGCCAAGCCCAGGCCGCGCTCCAGTGCCAGATCATAGAGCAGGCGGCCGATGGCCAAATCCAGCAGTCCGATGCCGACGGAGTTGAACAAGGTGATGTCCTCCGCTGTGCGACGTCCGGGGAGCTGGCCGGCCACCACCTGGCCCAATTCGGCCACCACGTCCTCCATGGACAATGCGCCCTCCCGGATCGGGATAAGCAGGTCACCGGATTTCTCCGCGGCCGTGGCCAGGCTGTCGACGACGATCCGGGCACGGACCATTCCGGTTGAGTCGATCTCGCGATGATCCGGGCGGGGGCGGGATCCGACGGCGTTGATGTGCTGGCCGGGACGGAACCAGCGCCCCTGAACCACCGGCTCCACGGCGGGAGTCAGGGTGCACACCACGTCCGCCGCGGCAAAGACCTCTTCCACGGAGGCGGCCACCGTCACGGGCAGCCCGTGATGGCTCACCTGGGCGCGAAACGCATCGGTGGTCTGGGTCGATCGGGACCACACCACGATTTCCTCGATGGGCAGCACGGCCAGGATCGCATTGACGTGCTCCACGGCGAGCGCTCCCCCTCCCACCAGGCCCAGCACCCGGCTGTCCGGACGGGCAAGGTGCTTGGTGGCCACGGCGCTGGCGGCGGCGGTGCGAACGCGGGTGGGTACGCGCCCATCCAGGATGGCCAGCGTCTCGCCCGTCACCTGCGACGCGAGCATGATGGTCGAGCGCTGGGTGGGCAGGCCGGCGTCGCGGTTGGCCGGAATGTCGGAGAGCAGCTTCACGGCAGCCAGTTGCTGGGAATCGGCGAGTGCCGTCATGGGCAGGAACCGCGCGTCCGAGCCCGGCAGGTGCAGCGAGGTCGGGGCGGGCTGGTGGGCCGTACCGCGGGCAATGTCACCGAAGGCGAGTTCGACGGCGGCAATCGTCGCCTTCATGTCGGCAAGGGTGGCGAGATCGGAGTGGGTGAGGATCAAGGTCATGCGGCGCTCCTTGGGCGAATTCTGCGGCGACTGGTGTGTGGAAGGCGGGAGGCGCAATGTTTGGCTGCGGACCCTTGCTGTGACAATACTGCCATTTGGTATTCCAAAATACTAGTCGGGAGCAAGGGGTGCTGGGCTGCGTTTCGTGAATCCACCAGAAAATCAGGTATTTTTCAACCTCGTCAAAGTGATTTACATCTCGCTCTTGGGTGTGTATCTTGATTTTGGTATACAAAATCGACATGAAGGTGAGTCCGATGAGCAACACAACCCGCACTTCAAAACGCAGCAGCGCTGCAACCCCGATCACCGGCCGGCACTGGGCCGTGGTCATTGGCCTTTCGGTGGCGCTCTCCATCGTTGCGGTGCTGATCGGCACCGTGAAGTTCCAGCTTGGCCCGGCCGCCGTGGTCCTGCTGCCCATCATTTGGGCGGTCGTCATCGGAGGGGTTTTGGGCACCCAGCGCTGGCGTCCGGTCACGCCCGCTTCCCGTGGCGTGGCCACACTTCTGCTGGAGATTGGCATCATCGTCTTCCTGGCCAGGCTCGGAACCCAGATCGGGCCCACCCTTGTCCAGCTGGGTGCCGTCGGGCCGGCCGTCGCCCTGCAAGAGGTTGGCCACATCTTTGGGACCGTGATCATCGCCCTGCCTGTCGCCGTCGCCCTGGGACTTGGCCGTGTCGCGATCGGGGCCGCCTGGTCCATCGACCGCGAGTCATTCCTGGCCTACGCCATCCAACGCTTCGGCGTCCGCTCCCCGGAGTACCGCGGAGTGTTCTCGGTATGGCTGCTCGGGAGCCTGTTCGGAGCCGTGTTCATCTCCCTGTTGTCCGGCTTCCTGGGCGGACTGTCCATCTTCGACCCGCGTGCGCTGGCCTTGGGGCTGGGACTTGGTTCGGCGTCGATGATGCTTGGCGGCGCCGGCGCCCTTGCCCTGCTGTACCCGGCCCAGGCGCAGGAAATCATGGCCCTGGCGGCACTCTCCAACTTGGTCACCAACATCGTGGGCTTCTATGCCGGCGTTTTCCTCTCGCTGCCGGTGTGCCGCAAGCTGTTTGTCTTTTGGAGCCGCCTGTTCGGCAGGGACGACGCCGGCCGCCGGGTTGGTCGCGCCGCCGGCCGCAGCTCCGCGGTGCCGAGTGCCGGATCCGATGCGGATGTTCCCGACATTGCGCCCGACCCCAAGGTGTCCCTGACGCCCCGGTATGCTTTCCTGGCCTATGGCGTGGTGGGTGTGAGCGGGCTGCTCATGAATATCTTGGGCACTAAAACCTTCGCCGTCACCGACGTAGTGGGCATGGTGGTCCTGCTGTTGCTCACGGCCCTGTCCTTCCGGCTCTCCCGGTGGGTGCCGTCCGTGCCCTCAAGCGTTTGGGTGCTGGGCCTGGCCACGATTCTCTCCGCCCCATTCCTGCCGACGTCGGCGCTGCTGGCGTCCTGGACAGGCAACATGAACGTGATCCTGCTGGGCGTACCTACGCTTGGCCTTATCGGACTGACGATCGGACGCGACATCCCGGCACTGAAGTCGCTGAGCTGGAAAGTGGTGGTGGTCGCCCTCATTACCTACAGCGCCTCGTTCATTGCCGCGGCGGCCCTGGGCCAGTCCGTGCTCCACCTCTAGCGTTTCGGCGTCCGGCGATTGAGCTTGTCGAAATCCCCGGGTATCGACAAGCTCGACCAAAGGTGAGACGGCGTTGGGGATTAAGCCGCCAAAGGTGAGACGGCGTTGGTGATTAAGCCTCCAAAGGTGAGACGGCGTTGGTGATTAAGCCGCCAAAGGTGAGACGGCGTTAGTTGGTGGACATCTCCGCCACGAGTTCACGCACGACGGCGCGCAGGTCGCCTTGGTTTGCGGCGGCCACGCGGCGCTGGCGCTGGTAGCCGGCACCCTTGGTGATGATGGATTCCACGCTGGCCAGTTCATCGGCGCAGCCCAGTCGGGCGGCAACCGGCTCGAGCTTGTTCAGCAGTTCAACGAGGTGCTCGGTGACGAGCTGTTCCTTGCCGGCCGCGTCCAGGATGATGATGGCGTCCATGCCGTAGCGGGCGGCCCGCCACTTGTTTTCCTGGATGTGCCACGGCGGCATGGTGGGGATGGTGCCGCCGTCGTTCAAGGTGGTGGAGAAGTCCTCCACGAGGCACTGGGTCAAGGCAGCGATGGCGCCGATCTCCTCCAGCGTGGACATGCCGTCGCAGATGCGCATTTCAATGGTGCCCAGGCCGGCCACGGGGCGGATGTCCCAACGGATTTCATTCGTGGCGTCGATGACCCCGGTGGTGAACATGTCCTGTACATAGGACTCGTAGGCGGCCCAGTCGGGGAACTGGAACGGCAGGCCTGCCGTGGGCAGCTGCTGGAACATCAGGGCACGCTGGGAGGCATAGCCGGTGTCCTCGCCGTTCCAGAACGGGGAGGAGGCGGACAGGGCCTGGAAGTGCGGAAAATAGTTCACCAAGCCGTCCAGCACGGGCATGGCCTTGGCGACGTGGTCCAGGCCGACGTGGACGTGCACGCCGTAAATGAGCATCTGGCTGCCCCACCACTGGGTGCGTTCCACCAGCTTGGCGTAGCGGTCCTTGTTGGTGACTTCCTGGGTGCGCGGGTTGCTGAACGGGTGGGTGCCGGCGCTGAGCAATTCAAGGCCCAGGGGGTGGGCAGCATCACGGACAATATTCAGGTTGCGGCGCAGATCCTCGGTGCCTTCGGCCACTGTGTGGCAGATTCCGGTGACCAGCTCCACCGTGTTTTGGAGCATTTCACCCTTGATGTGGGGGTGCTCGTCGTCGGCCATGACCTCGGGGTGGGCGTTCGAGACGGCGGTGAGGACGTCGTTTGCCCCGGCCGCCAATTCGCCGGTTTTCGCGTCAACCAGGGCGATTTCCCACTCCAGGCCAAGGGTTGACTGCTCAGATTTGGCGAAGTCAATCTTCACGTGGGGACCCCTTGTCGACGGTTCAGTTGCGGTTTGCACTTGGGAAAGCTCTCCAGACGCAGTTTGATTCTAGTTGACGGATGTGCGGCACAATGGGAGAGTGCCCATTTTGAACAAAGACATGACGCTATGTATCTCCCTGGCGGCCCGGCCCAGCAACATCGGAACGCGCTTCCACAACTACCTCTACGACGCGCTCGGGCTGAATTATGTGTACAAGGCGTTCGCCCCGGCCGACCTCGCCCAAGCCGTCGCCGGCATCCGCGGGCTCGGCATTCGCGGGGCGGCCGTGTCCATGCCGTACAAGGAGTCCGTCATTGAACTGGTTGACGTGATGGATGCCTCGGCTGCCGCGATTGACTCGGTCAACACGATCGTGAACGACGACGGCGTCCTCACGGCGTACAACACCGACTACCTGGCGATCGCCCGGTTGCTGAAAAGCCACAGGATCCCGCCGAGTTCAACTGTGCTGCTGCGCGGCTACGGCGGCATGGCCAAGGCCGTGGCTGCCGCCGTGCGCGACGCCGGATTCACCCAGGTGCGCGTGGTGGCACGCAACGCGGCAGCCGGACAGGGGCTGGCCTCGCTCTACGGCTTTTCCTGGCTGCCCGAGGCGGAGGTTGAAACCGCCGATCTGTTGATCAACGTCACGCCGCTGGGCATGGCCGGGGCCGACCAGGACGCGCAATCCTTCACCGACGCGCAGGTGGCCGCTGCGCAGACGGTGTTCGACGTCGTCGCACTGCCCTCCGAAACCCCGCTCATCAAAGCGGCCCGCGCGGCCGGCGTGCACGTCATCACCGGCGCCGAGGTCATCGCCCTCCAGGCCGAGGAACAGTTTGTGCTCTACACGGGAGTGCGGCCCAGCCCGGAACTGGTGCGCGAGGCGTCGGAGTTTTCCCGGCAGACCTAGAGCGCCCGAGGCCCGTCGACCGGGCCGAGGGGTTCAACCACGACGGCGACCCGCGTCTCCCCGATCCGGGTCAACACCAGCGTGGCCTTGTTCGGGCCCTTTCCCGAACCTGTCAACAGTTGTCGGCGCAACTCCTCGGGGGTAGTGGAGACGCCGCGCTTCTTGATGTCCAGCACGCCGATCCTGTTGGCCTTGACCCAGCCCTTGAGCGCCTTGACGTTGAAGGGTTTGACCTCCAGGACCTTGTAGGCGCGGGCAAACGGCGTGTCCACCGGCTCGTCGGAGCACATGTAGGCGATGTGCTCATCGAGCAGGTGGGCGCCAATGTTCCTGGCCAAATCGGCCACCAGGCCCGCCCGGATCACGGCGCCGTCGGGCTCGTACAGGTAGCCGGCGATCGGACCCGTTTCCACGTCCTGGTTCGCGGCATCGTAGGAGACGGAGCTGGCCAGTTCCGCCGTGCCGTGCGGACCGATTACGAGTGCAGCGCGCCGCACGCCGGGGCGGGCCAGGGCGTTAAAGTACAGTCCGGCCTCCACCACGTCGCCGTTGACGGAAATCCATTGGGCCTCGGCGGTTTCCGGGACCGCCTCATGCGGGATGCCCGGGCCCATCTTCACGCCCACCGCCTTGCCGGCGTCGGCCAGTTTTTGCACGAACGACAACGGCGGGGAAAATGCCTCCGGATCAAAAAGCCGGGTGGTGCCGGAGGTGCTGGTGGTGCGGCGGGCCGGGTCGAGCCACACGCCGTCAATGCCCGTGAGGTCAATGTCCTCGGCCTTGGCGCACACCACTGTGGCGTGCGGGAACGGCATGAGGTTCACCGTGGTGCACGCCGCCGTCATCTCGTCCATTTCCACGGCCGTGACGGCGATGTCCAGGCTGGCCATGGCCAGGGAATCGGCTCCGAGGCCGCAGCCGAGGTCGGCCACGGAGGTGATGCCCGCCGTCGTAAACCGCTGGGCGTGCAGGGCCGCGATGGACAGCCGGGTGGCTTGTTCCAATCCTGTCTGGGTGAACAACATGTGGTGGGCGAATTCGCCAAATTTTGCCTCGGCCTTGGCGCGCAGCCTGGACTGCGTCAGCGCGGCGGCCACCAGTTCGGGGGAGTGGCCGTCCCGGCGCAGGGTCTCGTTCAGCTTGAGGGAATCTGCTTCGCGGTAGGGGCCCAGGGAGGACAAAAGTTCCCATCCTGCAACGGTGAGAAGGGGGGAAATCGCATCAGTGGACATGCAACCAGCCTAATGGCAGCCCCGCCTCCTAGGTGTCCTTGCGGATCCAGCGGAACGTCAGCTTGCACAGCAGCAGCCCCACCACCAGCCACACGCCCATGACCAGGGCAACCAGGCCAAGATCCCATGCACCGCTGGGCTCCATCACCTCGAAACGCTCCGGCAGGAACACGCTGCGCATGCCCTGGGCCATCCACTTCAGGGGGAAGATGCTCGCCACGTTTTGCAGCCAGCCCGGCAGCTGGGCGAAGTTGAGGTAGACGCCGGAGATGAACTGCAGCAGCAGCACAATGGGGATCACTACGGCGGTTGCGCTCTTGCCGGAGCGGGGGAGTGCCGAGAGGGCAATGCCAAGGACACAGCTGGTGATCACGCCAAAAAGGAACACCCAGGCAAACGTGAACCACTTGCCAGGCTCGGTGGGCAGTGCCACGTCAAAGGCAAAACGGGCCACCAGCAACAGCAACGTCACCTGGAACACCGAGCTGACCAGGACCATGCCGATCTTGCCCATGAAATACGAAAACACCGGCAGCGGGGTGCCGCCCAGCCGCTTGAGCGTGCCGTCGCCCTTCTCACCGGCTATGTCCACGCCCAGGTTTTGCACGCCGCTGAGCAGCATGCCGGCGGCCACCATGCCCGGGACGTAAAACGCGGCAAAGGAGATGCCGCCACTGCCGTCGGGCAAGGCGCCAATCGGCCCGCTGGTGCTGAAGGCCACCGCGAACACCGAAAGCATCAGGATCGGGAACAAGAACGTGAAGAACACGGAGTCGCCCTGGCGGAAATAAGTGCCCAGTTCGTAAGCGATCCTTGAAACGCCCAGCCGCAGCGTCCTCATGCCGCGTCCTCGGCGGCATCCGCATGGCTGCCCACGAGGTCCAGGTAGATGTCCTCCAGGCTGGGCCGGGTGATTTCCAGCCCGTCCACCTCACCGCCGGCCTCGGCAAACAGCCGGGCGGCCAGGGCGGCCGGCTCCGTGGTGCGTTCGGAACGGACGACGCCGTCCTGCCGCCACCGTACAAGGGGCACCTTGGCAGTGTCCCCGCCAATCTCTTCGATCCGGCCAATGTCCACGAGGCGGCCGCCCACGATGACGCCCGCGCGGTCGGCCAGCGTGGCGGCCTCATCGAGGTAGTGGGTGGTCAGCAAGATGGTGGTGCCCTCCGCCTTGAGCTGGTCCACCAGGGCCCAGAACTGGTGACGTGCCTCCGGGTCGAAGCCGGTCGTCGGTTCATCCAGGAACAGCAGCCTGGGCCGGCCGATGATGCCCAGGGCCACGTCCATGCGCCGGCGCTGGCCTCCCGAGAGCTTGTTGATGCGGGTCTTGGCCTGTCCGGCCAGGCCCACGGCCTCCATGACGTCGGCGGGCTTGCGAGGGTTGGCGTAGTACCGGGAAAAATGGCTCAGCTGCTCCAACACGGAGACGTTGCCGCTCTCACCGGTGGACTGCAACACAATGCCCAACTGGGCCTTCCACGTAACGCCGCCGTGCTGGGGGTCCACGCCCAGCACGCTCACGTCCCCTCCGCTGCGGTCCCGGTAGCCTTCGAGGATTTCAATCGTGGTGCTCTTGCCGGCGCCGTTGGGCCCCAGCAGGGCAAAGGTTTCGCCGTCGTTGATCTCGAAACTGATGCCGTCCACCGCCGTGGAGCGGCCATACATTTTCCTCAAGTTGCGCACCTGGACGGGGGCGGCGGAAGTCGTCATGGCTTCATCGTTGCACCGCGGCCGCCGTGCGTCCACACACCCCGGCGGCGCTGGGCGCGAAACATGGCGTCCCGGTGGTGCGCCGAGAGCGAAACCCAAGGCTCCGGCGTCGCACTTTTTAGGGAAATGGCTGGCACTCGCCTTGACCGAGTGCTAACCCAGTCAATAGAGTCAGGGTTAGCACTCTCACCATGAGGGTGCTAACGAACGAACGTTTGGCCATGGGATCCACCGGCACCGCGACGACGGCTGGCTCCACTTTCATGGCCGCCACGTTTGCCAGCCATCCATAGAATTTTCATGCAAAGGAGAGATCCTAGTGTCGGTCTCTATTAAGCCTCTTGAGGATCGTATTGTTGTCCGCCAGCTCGAAGCAGAGCTGACCACCGCATCCGGTCTGGTTATCCCGGATACTGCCAAGGAAAAGCCCCAGGAGGGCGAAGTTGTGGCAGTAGGACCCGGCCGCGTTGACGACAACGGCAACCGCGTCCCGATCGATGTTGCCGTTGGCGACGTCGTCATCTACTCCAAGTACGGTGGAACCGAAGTGAAGACCGGTGGCGAAGAGCTGCTGGTTCTCTCGGCCCGCGACGTGCTGGCCATCGTCGTAAAGTAACCACTTTTGTAAAGCCCCGCACCCGGCATGCCCGGTGATCGAGCCTGTCGAGATCATCATGGAAACGGGCGCGGGGTCTTTGCGTGAAAGGACAAAAACGCATGGCAAAGCAGCTTGCATTTAATGACAGCGCACGGAAGGCCCTTGAGGCCGGTATCGACAAGCTTGCCGATACCGTCAAGGTGACCCTCGGCCCGCGCGGTCGCAACGTAGTTCTGGACAAGAAGTGGGGTGCCCCCACCATCACCAACGACGGCGTCACGATCGCCCGCGAGGTGGAGCTGGAAGACCCCTACGAAAACCTTGGCGCACAGCTGGCCAAGGAAGTTGCCACGAAGACCAACGATGTTGCCGGCGACGGCACCACCACGGCCACCGTTTTGGCACAGGCACTGGTCAAGGAAGGCCTGCGCAACGTTG
>JBAUMA010000125.1:0-4524 GCA_049578485.1 Specibacter sp. | reverse complement strand
CCCTCACATGGAATATTTATAGAACGAACGGTCGGTAATTTGGCGGCCGGTCCCGGTGGCGGCATGCGTCGCACCGACTAGCGCGTTCGAAGGGTGTTTTCATGGCCGCAGCAACACCGCAGGCATTCCTGGTGGGAGGCGTCCGCACGCCCGTTGGCCGGTACGGCGGGGCTCTCGCCAGCGTCCGGGCCGACGACCTTGCCGCCCTGACCATCAAGGAACTCATCGCGCGCACGGGCATCGATCCCGCGGACGTGGACGAGGTGATCCTGGGCAACGCGAACGGTGCCGGTGAGGAAAACCGCAACGTGGCCCGCATGGCATGGCTGCTGGCCGGCTTCCCGGACACCGTTCCCGGCATCACGGTCAACCGCCTGTGCGCCTCGGGAATGAGCGCCATCACCATGGCCAGCCACATGGTCAAGGCCGGAGCCGCGGACATCGTGGTGGCAGGCGGCGTGGAGTCCATGACCCGTGCGCCCTGGGTCATGGCCAAGCCGGAGAAGGCGTTCGCCAAGCCCGGCGACACCTTTGACACCTCCATCGGCTGGCGCTTCACCAACCCGAACTTCCTCTCGGGCGAACTGTCCCGCGACGGCAAGATGGCCTACTCCATGCCGGAAACCGCGGAGGAGGTGGCCCGTGTGTACGGCACCTCCCGGGAGGACTGCGACGCCTTCGCGGTACGCTCCCACGAGCGTGCCCTGGCCGCCATCGCGGCCGGGCGTTTCCGCGAGGAGATCGTCCCGGTCACCGTCAAGGGCCGCCGCGGCGACACCGTGATGGACACCGATGAGGGCCCCCGCGCCGGCACAACACTGGAGGTCCTGGCCGGGCTGCGTCCCGTGGTGGCCGGGGGGAAAGTGGTCACGGCCGGCAACGCCTCCAGCTTGAACGACGGCGCATCGGCCATCATCGTGGCTTCCGAGCGGGCCCTGCAAAAATACGGGCTCATCCCGCGCGCCCGCATCCTCGACGGCGCCGCAGCAGGCCTGGCCCCGGAAATCATGGGCATGGGCCCGGTCGCCGCCAGCCGGAAGATCCTGGAACGCCAGGGCATCGACGTGGGCCGGCTGTCCGCCGTCGAACTCAACGAGGCGTTCGCGTCCCAGTCGCTGGCCAGCATGCGCGAACTCGGGCTGGACCCGGACACCGTCAACAACGACGGCGGCGCCATCTCCCTCGGCCACCCGCTGGGCTCCTCCGGTTCCCGGATCGTGGTCACCCTGCTGGGCCGGCTGGAGCGCGAGGCTCCCGGCGGAATCGGCCTGGCCACCATGTGCGTCGGCGTCGGCCAAGGTGCCGCGCTGCTGGTGGAGGGATTGTGAGGCACGACGCCGGCACCCGCCTCGATCCCGCGGCTTTCACCACGCTGCTGGTCACCGAGAATGACGACCACCTGGCGGTGCAGCTGAACCGGCCGGCGGTTCGCAACGCGATCGACGCAGCGATGGTGTCCGAACTGCACGCCGTATGCGACCACTTGGAGTCAACGCCCAAGGTGCTGATCCTCTCCGGCACTCCCGGCAGCGGTGACACCAAAGGCATCTTCGCCTCGGGCGCGGACATTGCAGAACTGATCGAACGCCGGCGAGACGACGCCTTGCAGGGCATCAACTCGGGGTTGTTCGACCGGATCGCCCAGCTGCCCATGCCCGTCATCGCTGCCCTGGACGGCTACGCACTGGGCGGCGGTGCCGAGTTGGCCTATGCCGCCGACTTCCGGATTGGCACCCGCGCCCTGCGCCTGGGCCAGCCCGAGGCCGGACTGGGCATCATGGCCGCGGCCGGCGCCACCTGGCGGCTGAAGGAATTGGTGGGCGAGCCCATGGCCAAGGAGATCCTGCTGGCCGGTCGCATCCTCACGGGTGAAGGCTGCCTGCACGCGGGGCTCATCACCGAACTGGTGGAGTCGGCCGACCTCATGGCCGCCGCGCACGCGCTCGCCGGCAAGATCGCCGCACAGGACCCGCTGGCCCTGCAAGCCACCAAACGCGTCTTCCATCAACCGCGCGAGGCCCACCCCGGGGCGGACAACCTGGCACAGGCCGAACTGTTTGAATCGCCCGCCAAATTTGAACGCATGCAGGCTTTTTTGGACAAGAGGAAAAAATGAGCACATTGACGAAGCTGCCGGCCCGCGTCGGTGTCCTGGGCGGCGGGCGCATGGGTGCCGGCATCGCCCACGCCTTCCTGATCCATGGCTGCGAGGTGCTGGTGGTGGAGCGCGACGACGACGCTGCCGCCGCGGCCCGGGAGCGGGTGGAATCGGCCGTGGCCAAGTCCGTGGAACGCGGGCTGCCCGGCTCGGTGGCGGATCACGCAGCACGGCTGGTGGTATCCACCAATTACGCCGACTTTGCCGACCGTGAACTGGTGGTGGAGGCCGTGCCGGAAATTTGGGACTTGAAGGTTTCCTCGTTGCAGGGTGTGGAAAAGCATCTGGACGCCGGCGCAGTGCTGGCCTCCAACACGTCCTCACTGTCCATGACCGGACTGGCTTCGGAACTGGCCCGCCCGCAGAACTTCATCGGCCTGCACTTCTTCAACCCGGTTCCGGCATCCACGCTGATCGAGGTGGTCATTGCCAAACAGACCCGCCCCGAGCTGGTGGGCACGGCGAAAGGCTGGGTGGAGGCGCTCGGCAAGACCGCCGTCGTGGTCAATGACGCTCCTGGCTTTGCGTCCTCGCGGCTGGGCGTGGCGATCGCGCTGGAGGCCATGCGCATGGTCGAAGAGGGGGTGGCGAGCGCCGAAGACATCGACAACGCCATGGTGCTCGGCTACAAACACCCCACCGGCCCGCTGCGCACCACTGACATCGTGGGCCTGGACGTGCGGCTCGGCATTGCCGAATACCTCGAATCAACGCTGGGGGAGCGGTTTGCCCCGCCGGCGATCCTGCGCGAGAAGGTGGCCCGCGGCGAGCTGGGGCGCAAGTCCGGCAAGGGATTCTTTGACTGGGCCTAGCGTGCCCATCGGCCGCAACGGCCCAACCACAACTACCAAGACCAATCCCGAAAGGACGTCTCGACGATGACCACTGCAACGCTGATTGAAACTGTTCCGAGCTACATCCAGGACGCCTGGTGGACCCCGGCCAACGGCGAGTCGGGCGTGGAAGCGCGCGACGCCAGCACGGGCGAGGTGCTGGCCCGTGTGTCCACCGAGGGGCTGGACCTCGGCGCGGCCGTCGAGTATGGACGCACGGTGGGCCAGGTGGAACTCGGCAAGCTGACCATCCACCAGCGGGCCCTGAAGCTGCGCGAGCTGGCCGCCTACCTGAACGACCGCCGCCCGGAGCTGTACGCGGTTTCGGCCCGGACCGGCGCCACGAAGATCGATTCCATGGTGGACATCGACGGCGGCATTGGCGTGCTGTTCACGTTCTCCTCCAAGGGCCGGCGCGAACTGCCCAACTCGAATGTCATTGTCGATGGCCCCGTGGAGGTCCTGAGCAAGGACGGCTCGTTCATCGCCGAGCACATCTACACCCGCATCCCCGGCGTCGCAGCCCAGATCAACGCCTTCAACTTTCCGGTGTGGGGCATGTTGGAGAAGTTCGCCCCGGCGTTCCTGGCCGGCGTCCCCACGATCGTCAAGCCTGCCACGCCCAGCGGTTACCTGGCCGAGGCAGCCGTACGCGCCATCGTCGAATCAGGGATCCTGCCGGCAGGTTCCCTGCAGTTGATCTCCGGCTCCGCCCGGACCCTCCTGGACGTCCTGGATTACCGGGACATGGTTTCCTTCACGGGTTCCGCGTCCACCGCGAATGTCCTGAAGAACCACCCCAACGTGGTTAACGGCGGCGTCCGCTTCACGGGGGAGACCGACTCCCTCAACGCCGCCATCCTGGGCCCCGACGCTGTTCCGGGAACTCCGGAATTCGACGCTTTCATCAAGTCGGTGGTCACCGAGATGACGGTCAAGGCCGGCCAGAAGTGCACGTCCATCCGACGCACGATCGTGCCGAACGAGCTCAAACAGGCCGTCATCGACGCGATCGGCGCACGCATCAGCGAACGGGTGGTGGTGGGAGATCCCCGCGCCGACGGCGTCACGATGGGTGCGCTGGCCTCGCTGGAACAGCTCGCGGATGTCCGCGCCGCCGTCGAGACCATGATCGCCGCCGGCGGAGAGCTGGCCTACGGCACCCTGGACGCACCCGCCGTGACGCGCGCGGACGGCACGGTTGCCGCCGTCGTAGACGGCGCGTTCATGTCGCCGGTGCTGCTGAGCTGGACCGACGCCGAGGCGCCGGAGGTTCATTCGCTGGAGGCGTTTGGTCCCGTGTCGAGCGTGATTGGCTATGACACCCACGACGGCGACGTCTCCGAGGCGGTGCGGCTCGCGGCACTCGGGGCCGGATCCCTCGTGGCCACGGTTTGCACGAACGACCCCGCCACGGCGCGGGCCCTAGTGACGGGCATTGCCGCCCACCACGGCCGGGTGCTGGTGCTCAACCGCGAGGACGCCCGCACATCCACCGGCCACGGCTCGCCCGTGCCGCACCTGGTCCACGGC
>JBAUMA010000124.1:0-6654 GCA_049578485.1 Specibacter sp. | reverse complement strand
CCCCCATGGTGGTGCCCGTGGGCCGGCGGGCGGCACTCCTGGCCGACGCCGCGGCCCGCCGTTTGTCTGACATTGACGTAGTGGAAGGAGCCAGCGCATGAGCACGGCAACCGTGGCACAGGACGTTGTTGAAACCGATTCGGTGGGCCCCATCCGGGCTTTCGATGTGCGGGTCGGGGCTGTCACGCAGATGACGCCGCATTTTCGGCGCATCACCTTTACCGGCACGGATTTGGAATTGTTTGGCACCAACGTGCACGGGCAGACCCTTGACCTGCGGATCAAGGTCATGATCCCTTCGCCGGGCCACCCCCTACCGGAGCTTTCCGCGGTGGGCGGCTCACTCAAGGACGACTGGTACCAAAACTGGCGGTCCCTGGACGAGTCGGTGCGCGGCGTCATGCGCACGTATACGGTGCGGGAATTGCGGCCCGCCGTGGCTGCCACGCCGGACACGCCGGCAGTCGACGCCCAGCTGGACATCGACTTTGTGCTGCACCTCGACGGCGGCTCGGGACCGGCCGCAGAATGGGCCGCCGCCGCCCGGCCCGGGGACCCCACGGTGCTGATTGGCCCCTGCGCCCGGTGGGGGGATTGCCTGGGCATCGAGTTTGCCCCCGGCGACGCCGAACGGGTGCTGCTGGTGGGGGATGAGACGGCCGTTCCCGCAATTGCCGCGATCCTGGCCGAACTGCCGGCCCACGTCACCGGCCATGCCGTTCTGGAGGTGCCCACAGCCGAGGACTTTTTGGACCTGCCCACCCCGGCCGGCGTCGAGGTCCGCTGGCATGCCCGCAGCGGGCACAGCGACGCCCATGGAGAAGCCATCTCCCGCGACGTGCGCTCCGTGATTGTCCCCGCCGCCTGCCATCGCGGCGAGGAGCCCGAGGACGTCGACGTCGATGCGACCATCTTGTGGGAAACCCCCGAGGCGACGCC
This sequence comes from Specibacter sp., assembly GCA_049578485.1. Classification (GTDB taxonomy): domain Bacteria; phylum Actinomycetota; class Actinomycetes; order Actinomycetales; family Micrococcaceae; genus Specibacter. Next base: position 5,715 of record JBAUMA010000124.1, on the reverse strand, counting down.
GGGCCACGGCCTGTACGCATGGATCGCCGGTGAGGCGGCAACCGTGCGCGAACTGCGCCGCTACCTGGTGCGCGACGTTGGCATGGACCGCAACGCCGTCGCTTTCATGGGCTATTGGCGCCAAGGCCAGGCGCTGCCGGGATAACTGCTGACACCGGGCCTGAAGGGGTGCATAATTTCAATCATCCACACTTCCCAAAGGAGAAATCGGCATGACGACACGTCTGAATCCCTACCTCGGCTTCCGCGGCAACGCGAAGGACGCCATGGAGTTTTACCAGAGCGTGTTTGGCGGCGAATTGACGCTGAGCACGTTCCGCGAAGCCGGTGGCGGTGTCGAGGACTCCGAGATGGACCAGATCATGCACGGCGCACTGGTCACTGACGCCGGCCTTTCACTCATGGGCGCGGACACGCCCAGCCACATGGAGTTCACGGCCGGCACCAACCACCAGGTCTCGCTCAGCGGCGAGGACGAGGCCGAACTCCGCGGCTACTGGGACAAGCTCTCCGCCAGCGGCACCGTCACCGTGCCCCTGGAAGTGGCTCCGTGGGGCGACACCTTCGGCATGTGCGTCGACGGCTACGGCATCCCCTGGCTCGTCAACATCTCGGGCGAAGCGCAGGCGTAACCAAAGTCAGGCCCGGGCGTCGGGTCCAGGCTGGCCGCATCATGGCCGAGCCTGGATCCTGCTGCCGGGTGCCCTCCTACGCTCCGAGGAGCAGCCAGACGCTGAAGGTGTCGAGGGAGATGAGCTTTCGCCCTCCAGTTTGTTCGGAGATGATCCACAACGCGCGGGCCTCGGGCGCCACGTCATCGACGAATCCGCGATGGACCACCATGTCGAGAACCCTCGCCTCCACCCGGGCGCCGCGGGGAAGTGGTGCAAGGCTTCGCACCCTGGTGGCCTGGATGGAATCGGCTGAAACATCGAGTGACATGACACCCTCCTGTCTTCTTGGTCGACTTGCGATTCACTTTGGGTCCCTTGCCGGGCCATGATTCAAGTCTGCCGTGGCAATGTTGCGGCCGTGTTGCGTGCGGGTAAGAAGCGGGTAAGAAGTTTGTGGCGAATCGAGGACCCCATCGAATCGCCGTTCACCGATACGATAGGCGTTCGTGGGGCCGCAACGAACCTACGCGACCCGTTCCGGAACTTGCCATCCGGGGAATCAAGGAGACTCCATCATGCCCAATGCCACCGAGTTGCTGACCGTCACGAACGCGCTGATCTTTGACGGCTTCTCGCCGGACCTGGTTGAGGGGTCCATCCTGATGCGCGACGGCGTCATCGAGGCTGTGGGCGATGTGGCAGCGGAGGGCGAGATCGTCGACGCCGGAGGGAAAATGGTGGTCCCGGGGCTCATCGACGCACACTTCCACGCCTACGCCGTCGGACTTGGCGGCTTTGAGGTGGAGCGGGGCCCGTTGAGCTACGCCGCACTGGTTGGTGCCCAGCGGCTGGGCTCCGCCCTGAAGCGCGGCTTCACCACGGTGCGCGACGTCGCCGGCGGCGACATCGGCCTGACGAAGGCCATTCGCAGCGGCGTCATCAAATCCCCGCGCTACCTGTTCACCGGACCGGCCATGAGCCAGACCGGTGGCCACGGCGACCCCCGGGCCGAGGACCTTGACCTGTGCTTCAGCCACGGGCACATGTGCTCCGTCGTCGACGGCGTGGATGAGCTCCGCAAGGCGGTCCGCGACAGGTTCCGCACCGGCAGCCACGCCATCAAGATCATGACCTCCGGCGGCGTCGTCTCGCTCACCGACCCCATCCGGGTCCCACAATATTCGGCCGAGGAAATCCGGGCCGTCGTGGAGGAAGCCAGCCGACGCAACAGTTACGTGGCCGCCCACGCCTACTCGCCCGAGGCCATCAAGCACTCCGTGGAAAACGGTGTGCGGTCCATCGAGCACGGAAACCTGATGGATGCAGAGACCGCCGAGTTGATGGCCCGCCACGGCGCCTACTTGGTCCCCACGCTGGCCGCCTACTACGCCATGGACCGCTTCGGCGAAGAGCTGGGACTGCACCCCATCTCGCAGGTCAAGAACGCAGAGGTGCTCAGCGCCGGAAAGACCGCGATTGAGCTGGCGCTCGCGGCCGGGGTCAAGGTGGGCTTCGGCTCGGACCTCATGGGGGCACTGGAAACTGAACAGCTGGCGGGCGTCCGGCTGCAAGTTGAGGCCGCAGGCGTGTTAGAGACACTGCGGTCCATGACATCAGTGAATGCCGAAATCATCCAAGATGCCAGGCTCGGCCGGATTGGCGCCGGTGCGCACGGCGACGTGGTGATCCTTGACGGCAACCCGTTCGACGACGCCGCCGCCCTCTGGGACGGGTCCCGGCCGCGCGTGGTCATCCAGGCGGGGCGAATCGTGGCCTAACGGTGGGTTGAGCTTGTCGAAATCGGGTCCCTCGCGGCCGTGGCCCCAGGCTCGACCGCCGGAGTCCTTAGTCGCGGAGTTGGCCCAGGATCCGGGCCAGTTCCGCACGGTCGGGCGCGGGGAGCTTGGCAAAGTACTCGTTGGACTTGTCGCGCCGCTGTGCGCTGACGTCGGCGAAGAGCCGGCGTCCGGCATCCGTGGCCACCACGAGCGTGGCGCGCCGGTCGGTGGGGTCGGGGTCCCGGCGCACCAGGCCCTTGGCTTCGAGCTGGTCCACCACCTCGGTGGCCGATCTCGGGGCGATGCGCAGCCGTTCGGCCACTTCCTTCAGGCGGACACCATCTGGTTCGCGTCCGGCCTCTGGTTCGTGTCCGGTCCCCGGGGCGCAGTGGCGCATCAGCGTCATGAGTGCCCGCCATTGGTGCGGGGTCAGCTCCCACGGTGCCAGTTGCTCGGCCCAGGTGCGGCGCAGTCCGCGGAATGCTGCGTGAAAGAGTTCGCCCAGATCGGCTGAATCGTCAAGGGAATCCATGGTTAACAGCATACCCAACTTGACTGGCAACCACATAGTGAGGTAACCTCTGTATTACTTGGTGCGAGTCCCGCACCCCGCACACCACTGGAGGTGGTGCCAATGACGGAGAATATCCTCACCCAAAATCCCGCCCGATCCGGCGCGCCCCGCACGGGGGCTGGAAACCGCCCCGGCGGCCCCGGCGGCCGCGGCCCCGGCCGCGTCAGCCCCGCAGACCGCAAACAGCTGGCCCAAAAACCCGTCCGCCTCAAGCGCATCGCGGCACTGTTCGCACCGCACAAGGTGACCATCGCCGTCGTCGTGCTCTTGATCAGCGCGTCGAGCATCGTCAGCCTGGCCCAACCTTTTTTGGTCCGCCACATCATCGACACCGCCCTGCCGAACAAAGACGTGCCCCTCCTTGGCTGGCTCACCGGCGGCCTCGTGGCCGTGGCCGCCGCGACAGCCATCATCGGCGTGCTGCAGACCTGGATGACCACCGGCATGGGCCAAACCATCATGCACAATCTGCGCACCAAACTCTTCACGCACTTGCAAAAGCAGTCGCTGGGCTTCTTTACCCGCACCCGCGGCGGCGAGGTGCAGTCCCGGCTGAACAACGACATCACCGGCATGCAGACGGTCATCACATCCACCGCCACCGGCGTCGCCTCGAACGTCACCACCACGATTGCCACGGCCGTCGCCATGGTGGCGCTGTCACCCAAACTTTCCCTCTTGTCGCTGATCGTGCTGCCGCCGGCCATCTGGTTCACCCGCCGCGTGGCCCTGCTGCGCCGCGACATCACCAGCACGCTGCAAAGCGAACTGGCCACCATGAACACGCAGGTCGAGGAGGGCTTGAGCATCTCCGGCGTCCGCCTGGCCAAGACCCTCGGCACCACGGGCCGCGACGCTCGCCGCTACACCGCCAGCTCCGCCCGCCTGATCGATCTGGAAATGCGCTCCCAGCTGGCGGGCCGCTGGCGCATGGCCACCATGGGCATCATCTTCTCCGCCATCCCGGCCGTCATCTACCTGGCCGCCGGCCTGCCCGCCGCCAGCGGCGGCATGACCATCGGCACCCTCGTCGCGTTCACGGTGCTGCAGGGCACCATCTTCCGCCCCGTCATGGGTTTAATGAGCCTCGGCGTCCAGTGGGTCACGGCCATGGCCTTGTTCAGCCGCATCTTTGAATACCTGGACCTCACCCCCGAAATCACGCCCCCCGCCATCCCCGCAAAACTGGACCCGGCCACCGTGCGCGGCGAGGTTCGCTTTGAGGGCGTCCGTTTTGCGTACGACGACGGCACCGAAGTTCTGCACGGCATCGACCTTGCGCTCCCGGCCGGCACCACCACCGCCGTGGTGGGCCCCACGGGCTCCGGAAAATCGACCCTCGGGTCCCTCGTCCCGCGTTTGCACGACGCCACGGCCGGGCGCATCACGATCGACGGCGTGGACGTGCGGGACATTGACCCAGAGGACCTGACCCGGATTGTCGGCGTCGTTTCCCAGGAGAGCTACCTGATCCACGACTCCATCCGGGAGAATCTGCTGCTGGCCAAGCCCGGCGCGGACGACGCCGAGCTTTGGAGCGCTCTGGCCGCGGCCAAGATCGCGGACCTTATCGCGGGCCTGTCCGACGGCCTGGACACCATGGTGGGCGCCCGCGGGCACCGGTTCTCCGGTGGCGAGCAGCAGCGCCTGGCCATCGCCCGGACCATCCTGCGCAACCCGAAGGTGCTGATCCTGGACGAGGCCACCTCGGCGCTGGACAACACCACCGAGGCCCAGGTGCAGGCTGCCCTCGACCGCTTGGCCGTGGGCCGGACCACGCTGACCATCGCGCACCGGCTCACCACCGTGGAGAAGGCCGACCAGTTGGCCGTGCTGGCCGGCGGCGCGGTGGTGGAGATGGGCGTTCCCGCGCAGCTGCGCAACGCCGGCGGCGCCTACGAGCGGCTCCTTGAGGCCGGCGACGCGGACCTGGCCGAGATGGAGAGCGTTTAGGCGGTTCCGGGTTAGGCGGTCCCGGCCCGGCGGGACACCACCACGGTGGCCAGCGCCAGCAGGACGGCCACGCCAAAGGCCATGACGTAGCCCGACTCGCCAAACACCAGCAGCGCGGCGAAGACGGCACCCACCACGCCCAGGGCGGCCGCCGTCGTCAGCGTTTCACTCAGCTGCAGGGCGGAGGCGTTGGCGCCCTGCTCGTGCAGCGCCGAACCCTCCAACACCAGCACCGACTGCGTGGGGTAAGCCAGGCCGATGCCAAACCCGGCCGCCGTCCAGCCGATCCAGGCGATCCACACGGGCCACCCGGGCAGCAGTACCAGCGCCGAAAACAGCATCCCGGCCAGCATGAACACAGCGCCCACCTTCAGCGACTGTGCCGGCGGCAGCCTGCCCCGGCCCGCGAGCCAGGCGCCCACGGCCCACGTCACCCCGCCCACCGTCAGCGACAACCCGGCCAGCCAGGCGGGCAGGCCGCGCTGATCGATCATATACAACGGCAGGTATACATCGGAGATCGTAAACGCCGTCCCCATGAGCCCGCGCATCAAGATCACCGAGGGCAGCCCGCGCACCATCCGCCAGGTGCCCTTCGGCAACAGCCTGCCCACGGAAACAAACAAAAGCACGACGGCGGCACCCAGTTCCACGGGCCACCAGACGTGGGCACGGGCGCTGGCGTCACCAAGTGCCAACACTGATGCTGAGGCGTCCACGGCCCACAGGGGTTTGCGCCAGATAGATGGCGCCTTCGGAACCGAGGTCCCGCCGGAACCGGGCATGGGGGTCCGGG
>JBAUMA010000123.1:0-10992 GCA_049578485.1 Specibacter sp. | reverse complement strand
CCCGGTGCCCACTGAGCCAGGGCTTCTCGGGTGGATCGAAAATGTGGGCCACCACGGGCCTACCTGCCAAGGGCCACCCCCAGGCGAGAGAAGCTGGCAGGGGTCGGTGCGCCGTCGTACGTGCAGGCAACGCAACTGAAGCGGCTGGGAGCGGTCCCGGCATAGCAAAAAGAGCCGCCACCATGACAACGGCAAGGACTCGGTGAAGCCAGGAAAACAACAAAGCAGCACTCATGGATCCATGTTGGGCTCGCAGGGAAGACTTCGCCAGATAGACGGAACGGAATGGGCGAAAACGCGCCCCGAACAGCCCCTGTGGAGGCCTGATTGCGGTCACGGGGCAACGGATAACTGTAGTAAGCTGGACACAGCAGTGTGCTGTTTTGCATCACTGACTACGCGCGCTTATCCCTGACGAGTAGCCGGAGCGATCTGGAAACTGCTGATGGATTGCACCCATACGGTCCGTTTCACCACGGTATATGGATGAGCAATAAGTGCCGGGAGCAGGACCTATACGGCGTTTTTCGTACAGGTTATCAAGCTAAAGAACCGTAATAAAACAGAAGGAGCGCCGGCATGCCCGTCGTAACTATGCGCCAGCTGCTTGACAGCGGCGTCCACTTTGGACACCAGACCCGTCGTTGGAACCCGAAGATGAAGCGATTCATCCTCACGGAGCGCAACGGCATCTACATCATCGACCTGCAGCAGTCACTGTCCTTCATTGACCGCGCGTACGAGTTCGTCAAGGCCACCGTTTCACACGGTGGCACCGTACTCTTCGTCGGTACCAAGAAGCAGGCTCAGGAAGCCATCGCAGAGCAGGCCACCCGTGTTGGCCAGCCGTACGTGAACCAGCGCTGGTTGGGTGGAATGCTCACCAACTTCCAGACGGTTTCCAAGCGTATCCAGCGCATGAAGGAACTCGAAGAGATCAACTTCGAGGACGTTGCTTCCTCGGGCCACACCAAGAAGGAGCTCCTGCTCCTCAAGCGTGAGCTGACCAAGTTGCAGACCAACCTCGGCGGCATCCGCAACCTGACCAAGGCTCCGTCCTTGCTCTGGATCGTGGACACCCCGAAGGAACACCTCGCCATCGACGAGGCTCACAAGCTGAACATCCCCGTTGTGGCCATCCTGGACTCCAACTGCAACCCGGACGACGTCGACTTCCCGATCCCGGGCAACGACGACGCCATCCGCTCCGTCGCCCTGTTGACCCGCGTGATCGCCGACGCCATCGCCGAAGGCCTGATCGCCCGCAACAACAAGGCAACCGGCAACGAAGAAGCTCCGGCCGAGCCCTTGGCCGAGTGGGAGCGCGAGCTCCTCGAAGGCGACAAGGCTGTCGAAGCCCCGGCCGCAGAAGCTCCGGTTGCAGAAGCACCCGTAGTTGAAGCTGAAGTTGTTGCCGAGGCGCCGGCCGAGGCCGCCGCTGAAGAAGCTGCAACCGAAAAGTAATTCCAACTCGGCGGCGCCCGTTTCAACGGGTACCGGCACATTAGAGTTTCGACGCTGGCAGGATCGCAGCGCCCACAAGGCGAAGCGGTCCTGCCAGAGTTCAGTGAAGCAAGAAAAAATACTCAAAATCTACACTGAGGGGTTCATATGGCGAACTACACCGCCGCTGATATTAAGGCTCTGCGCGAGCGCACTGGCGCTGGCATGATGGACGTCAAGAAGGCTCTCGACGAGGCTAACGGCGACGCCGAAAAGGCCATGGAGCTCATCCGCATCAAGGGCCTCAAGGGCGCCACGAAGCGTGAAGGCCGCTCCACCGCTGAGGGCCTGGTTGCCGCAGCCGTCGAAAACGGCGTTGGCGTCATGGTTGAAATCAACTGCGAGACCGACTTCGTTGCCAAGGCTGCCCCGTTCATCGACTTCTCCAACAAGGTTCTGGCAACCGCACTGTCTTCCGGTGCTGCCGACGTCGAATCCCTGCTGGCTGTTGACGTTGATGGCAAGCCGATGTCTGAGCTCGTCATCGAAGCCGGTGCGCTGCTGGGCGAAAAGGTTGCCATCCGCCGCATCGCCCGCATTGAGGGTGCCACGGTTGACGCTTACCTGCACAAGACCTCCAAGGATCTCCCGGCCCAGGTTGGCGTGCTGTTCGCCATCGACGGCGAGAACCAGGAAGTTGCGCACGACGTAGCCGTGCACATCGCCGCCATGTCCCCGACGTTCGTCTCCCGCGATGAAGTTTCCGCTGAGACCGTCGAGAACGAGCGACGCATCGCTACCGAGACCGCACAGGCCGAGGGCAAGCCGGAAGCAGCCATGACGAAGATCGTTGAAGGACGCCTGACCGGCTTCTTCAAGGAGATCGTCCTGGTTGACCAGGCATTCGCCAAGGACGCCAAGAAGTCTGTAGGCACCGTTTTGGATGAAGCCGGCGTAAAGGCTGTTGCCTTTGCACGCTTCCGTGTTGGAGCATAAAGCACCAACTCACTGATGTGACGAAGAAGGGGCAGGCGCTTATGGCGACTGCCCCTTCTTTGTGGCGTGCGTCGGATAGGATTTTAGACGCACCCGCACTTTCCCCGCCCACGACGGGTGGGAATGGATATTGCACGGCAGTGACCACTGCACCAAAGAACTGCACCGACATAACTGCATTGAGGGAACAGGAGCACACCTTGGGATGCTCCGAACCCATGGAAGGCGACATGACAACGAACACCCCAGACACAGCGCAGGACCTGTCAACCGGCCAGACCGGAAAACCGGCGCGCCGTCGAGTGCTGTTGAAGCTCTCCGGCGAGGTATTTGGTGCGGGCAAGCTCGGCGTGGACCCAGACACGATCCGCGGCATTGCCAAGCAGATCGCCAGCACGGTAGACAGGGTGGAGGTGGCAATCGTCGTCGGCGGCGGCAACTTCTTCCGGGGCGCCGAACTCTCCGCTTCCGGCATGGACCGCTCACGCGCCGACTACATGGGCATGTTGGGCACCGTCATGAATTGCCTGGCCCTGCAGGACTTCCTTGAGCAGGCCGGCGTCGACACCCGGGTCCAGAGCGCCATCACCATGGGACAGGTGGCCGAGGCGTACATTCCCCGGCGCGCCATCCGCCACCTGGAGAAGAGCCGCGTGGTCATCTTTGGCGCGGGTGCGGGCCTGCCGTACTTTTCCACGGACACCGTGGCCGCCCAGCGCGCCCTGGAAGTCCATGCCGATGTGGTCCTGATGGCCAAGAACGGCGTCGACGGCGTGTACACGGCGGACCCGAAAAAGGACCCCACCGCCGTCAAGCTTGACCACTTGAGCTACGACGAGGCCATGGCCCGCGACATCCGCGTCATGGACCAGACCGCCTTCAGCCTGTGCAAGGACAACAATGTCACCATGTTGGTCTTCGGTATGGAAGGCGAGGGCAACGTGGCCCGCGCAATTCTGGGTGAGGAACTGGGCACGCTGGTCACCCCGTAGGCCCGCTGTGTCTGGCCCCGGCACCGCGGCCGGTCACGGTAGGATGGATTCAGGATTGCCGCGTGCACATGCCGCGGATGAGTCATGTAGTTAAAAAGTTGAGGGAGATAGACGTGATCGAAGATACTTTGCTCGAGGCCGAGGAAAAGATGGACAAGGCCATCGAGGTCGCGAAAGAGGACTTCTCCGCCGTCCGCACCGGTCGCGCCAACTCCGCCATGTTCTCCAAGGTGATGGTGGAGTACTACGGCGCGCCCACCCCGTTGCAGCAGTTGGCCTCCTTTGCCGTTCCGGAAGCCCGCACGTTGTTGATCACCCCATTCGACAAGACTGCACTGCACGAGATTGAGCGCGCCTTGAGCTCGTCGGAGGTGGGCGCCAACCCCTCCAACGACGGCACAGTGATCCGCATCGTCATGCCGGAGCTGACCCAGGAACGCCGTAAGGAATACGTCAAGCTGGTCCGCACCAAGGGCGAGGACGCCAAGATCTCCGTGCGCAACATTCGCCGCAAGGCCAAGGAGCAGCTGGACAAGCTTGTCAAGGACGGCGACGCCGGCGAGGACGAGGGCTCACGCGCCGAGAAGGAACTCGACGCCCTGACCAAGGCCCACACCGACAACATCGATGAGCTGCTCAAGCGCAAGGAAGTCGAGCTCCTCGAGGTCTAATGACAGACCCCAAGCCTGCGCCGGCCGGTTCCCCGAAAGAGGAGCCGGCCGCGCCACAGCCAGCGGCGAACCCGTCACCGGAGAGCGCCGAGTACCAATTTCCCTCACGGAAAGCACGTCGCATTGCTGAAATGACGGGCATGATCCCCATTGTCGTCCCCAAAAAGCCGGTGGCCGCCGGTCCTGCCTCCGAGGCCGTGAAGAACGACGACGGCGCCCAAGCAGGTGCAGGGGCTGCGGACACCGTGGCCGGGGAGCCGGAGGGCGCCGTGCCGGCTGCCTCGCAGGCTGCGGTGCAGGCTGCGGCGACGGAAACAGGAGTGGCGCCGGACGCGGCTTCGGCGAAGCCCGTCTCCGAAAAGCCTGAAGCACCCGCCCCGGTGGCCGTAAAGCCCGATGCGACCGCCCCGGTGGACATGGCGAAGCCCGAGGCAGCCAAGCCCGAGGCGACCGCTTCGGAAATTTCGGCCAATCCTGTGGCCGCCAATCGTGCTGAAGCCAAGTCCGCCTCTACGAGGCTTGCCTCAACCAAGCGGGCTTCTACCCGGAAGGCGGCCGGGAAGGTCGACAGAAGGGCTGCCAAGGAGGCTGCCACGAAGGTTGCGGCCAAGGTTGCTGTCCAGGTGCCGTCAAACGGCGTCGGTGCAGCCAAGGATGCGGCCAAGGAAGATTTGGCGGTGCGCCCCCCTGTGGCCGCCGCGGACGTGACGGGGTTGCCCCTCGTTCCGGTCCCGCAAGGCCCCATTGCCACCATCCCTGACTCGGTCTCGGGTGGGAAACCCATGCGGACGCCGAAGGCCGGCCGGGATTTGCCTGCCGCCATCAGTGTGGGCGTGGTCTTGCTGGCGCTAGTCATCGGCAGCCTGCTCTTCTTCCCGCTCGCGTTCGTGGTGGTGGCCACCGCATTCGTGACGGTTGGGGTGTGGGAGGTGACCCGGGCCATTGGCACCAGGGGCATCAAGGCCCCCCTGACGCCCGTGATGATCGGCGCCCTGGCCATGCCGGCGGCAGCATATTTTGCCGGCGCCGAGGGACTCCTCTTCGCGCTCGTGGCTTGCTCCGGCGCCACCTTGCTGTGGCGTTCGCTCGACCCGGAGCCCGGTGCCGTCAAGAGCATTTTGGCGGGGATCTTTTCCCTGATGTGGATTCCGTTCCTGCTGAGCTTTGTGTTCTTGATGCTGCGCGAGGAACGCGCGCCCACCCTCGGACTGACGCTTGAGCTGGGCAATATAAACCCCGGAGTGCTCCAGGTGGTCATCATGTTGCTGCTGGTGGTTGCCAACGACACCTTCGGCTACCTGGTGGGGGTGCTGTTCGGCAAGCATCCCATGGCACCAAAGATCAGCCCCAAAAAGTCTTGGGAGGGCTTTGCCGGTTCCCTGGGCGGCGCCATCCTGGTGGCCATTCTCGCCACGGTGTTCGTCCTCGACGAACACTGGTGGGTGGGTTTTGCGCTGGCTATCGGCATGGTGTTTGCCGGAACGGGTGGCGACTTTGCCGAGTCCATGATCAAGCGTGAGCTGGGGGTGAAGGACATGAGCAATTTGCTGCCCGGGCACGGGGGAGTCATGGACAGGTTGGATTCCATCCTGTTCGCCGCTCCTGTCGCGTACGCCACCTTCAGCCTTCTGGGCCATATCTAATGTGTCCCACCCCGGCGCAGCCTGCGCCAGCCTCCGTCCAAGACAGCAACAGACTCTAGGAATGACAGTGACCGTGGAAGAAAAGACTCGCACCAACTCGAAGTTCAAGCTGGTTGGTGCCAAGGAAGTTGGCTACAACGTCAAGCAGGTTGACGTGTTCCTTGACCGTGCCCGCTCCTACTTCCTCAACTCGGATTCGCACGGAACGGCGATCACCAGCCTTGACGTGCGTACTGCATCCTTCGACCCGTCCCGCGGAGGATACAATTCCCAGGCCGTTGACGCGGCCCTTGACCGCATCGAGGACGAATTCGTGCTGCGGGAGAAAAACCTGCTCATCGCCGCCGAAGGCGAAAAGGCTTGGATGCTCAAGATTGGCAAGACCGCCTCGGTGCTGCGCGGGCGGCTGCACCGTCCGGACGGCGAACGCTTCCGCCGGCCCAAGCGCAAGAACCAGCAGGGCTACAGCATTGCCGACGTCGACCTGCTCTGCCACGAGCTGCTCGTCTACATCGAGGACAACGGCCAACTGAGCGTTGACGTGGTCCGCCGGGCCGTGTTTGCCCCGGTGGCCGGCGGTGAAGGCTACGAGGAAAGCCAGGTTGATGCGTTCCTGGACAAGGTGGTTGAGCTCATGGCCTCCATCGACACGCCTGCGGAGAAGTAAGCTCCGTCCAGCCTAGGCATTTCATGACTAAAGGCCCCGTTCCACGCCGTTGTACGACGTCGAACGGGGCCTTTAGCATGCCGGCGGCGGTTCCCCGGGCCGTCACCGTGCAGGCCGCTGCCACCTGTCAGTGGTGATGGCCCTCGTTTTGCAGCTGCAGGATGTTTCCGGGTACGGAAGGGCTGTGCGATGAGCCATGTCCCGAATGTGGCACGGCAAGCTGCCCTGCCGTGGAAGCCGCCATACCGGCAGATGCAATGGCGGCGACCAGGATGGACGAGGCAAAGAGCGTGCCCACCAGCCGGGCTGCGGAAGGCTCACGACCGGTCTTGCTGCCGGCCGGGCGGCGCAAGGAGGTATTGCGCTGCCAGCCGATCACGGCGATGGCCGAAAGTTCAAGGACCATCAAGGCCGCGAGGTTCACGTCAAAGGTTCGCGTGTCCGCCGGCATGCGCCAGGCAGCGGCGAGCAAAGCTGCCAGATGGACAGTGGCAGCCACTGCCAACACCCTCCTTGCAAGCAAGGACTTCAGCAGCCGCCCGGCGCGGAACGATGCGATCCCGTAGAGAAGTGAAGCGACAGCAAAGAATCCGGTGAAGATGCCACCCACCCACGCGCCGGCCGCAAGGGCGCCGCCCTGGTCCGCGCCGGCGTGGTGGCCGGCAATTCCGGGGAGCAGGCTTGACGCGGCTGCACTGGCCAACGCCGCCACTCCCAACATGGCCAGGCTGACATAGAGGGACGACAGCGGCGATGCGAACTGCTTGGCGGCCGCTGTGGTGTCAGTGCTGCTGCCGGATCGCCGGCCAGGGCCCCGCCCTGGGAGGGGCGGGGCGACTGCGGGGTGGATGGCTGTCATGACTAGGCGACTCGTGCGGCGACGGTGCGGTCCTGGGACAGACCCACTGCCAGCAATACCAGTGCGCTGGCAAGGTGCAGCACGTTGTCTGCGCCGTTGAGGGCGATGATGTTAAGGGCGGATCCGGCGAGGAACAGCCCCACGATGCCTACCAACAGGTAAACGGCGCCGATGGTGGTGTTGGTGGCCTTGGACGCCTGAACCGAGCCCAGCCCGGACAGCAGCAGCGCAGCGCCAATGGCCAGGTGGATGATGTTGTGGAGCGGGTTGACCTCGAAGATGATCAAGTTCCGGCCTTCGGTGGCAAAGAAGCCAATTCCGCTTGTGACGAAGAATCCGAGGATGCCCACCAAAAGGTAGACGGCTCCAAAAACGGTGGCGAGAAGTCGATTCGGTGAAGTGCGCATGATGAAGATTCCTTTTCCCAACGGCGGAAGTCCCTCTCCGCCTTGTCCTATCAGGGTCCAAGTCGAACCCATGACTGTCATTCGGAGTCGCCGGGACATCGGATTGGGTCGGGGCGGACTATTTTTCCAGCGACCGTTCCAACAGGGGCGTAAGCCGGAACGGGACCAGCTCATTCATGGCCAATGACGTCTCGGTGCGCTCCACGCCGTCGCAGGCAAGGATCTTGCCGTTGATCCGAAACAGGTCCTCCGCACCGGTGGACACCACGCGCACCAGCAAATCCGCGCGGCCGCTGAGCCCGTGGGCTTCGACAACTTCGGGAATCGCCGCCAGGGACGTTGCCAGTGCCGCAAGCTTTTGTTGCTGAACGTGGACGGAAATGAATGCCGTCAGCGGGTAGCCCAGGGCGGCCGTGCTGACCCGGTGGTCAAAGCCCAGGAAGGCGCGCCGCTTCTCCAATGACGCCATTCGGGCCTGGACGGTGTTGCGGGACAAACCCAGCTGCGCGGCCATGGCCACCACCGTCTGGCGGGGGTCCTGGACCATGGCCAAAAGGATGCGCGCGTCCGTACCGTCAAAAGTATGCATAATGCGCAGATTAGCACGGTGTGGGCGGCTGATATAGGGCATTATGCACAACTCTTCTGGAGGACATTGCGCCGCCTGCGCGCTGTGAGTAGTGTCACAGGCATGGGCTGCAATGACGCCGCCCTGCCGCCCGCGGACAATCTTTGCAGGCGGCTTGCGGGATGCCGTTTACAAATGGCTCCCACCACCGCCGCGCTGCATGTCCCAGCGCAAAAACGCCAAGGAGGCGAACCGCCGTGCTGGACGCATCTGCGAACCCCGGGGTTTCACCGCACACCGGAATTCACCAACTCATCGCCGCCGACGGCACCAGCGTGGCGGATACGGAACTGGCACCTTTCGTCGCCGACGTCGACGATGAACAGCTGCTCGCCCTGTATTCGGACATGGTGGTCATCCGCCGCATCGACTTCGAGGCCACGGCCCTGCAGCGCCAGGGCCAGCTGGCCCTGTGGCCGCCCATGCTGGGGCAGGAGGCCGCCCAAATAGGCTCCGTCCACGCCCTCGAGGCGGACGACTTTGTCTTCCCCACCTACCGGGAGAACGGCGTAGCCTACTGCCGCGGCGCCAAGCTGGCAGGCATCATGAGCACCTGGCGCGGCAGCGCCAACACCGGCTGGGACCCGTATGAGGTCAACATGGCCACCCCCCAAATCATCATCGGCGCCCAAACCCTGCACGCCACCGGCTACGCCATGGGGCTGACCATGGACGGCAAGGAATCCCTGGCCATCGCCTACCTGGGAGACGGCGCCACCAGCCAGGGCGACGTCCACGAGTCCATGGTCTTCGCCGCCAGCTTCCAGGCCCCGGTCGTCTTCTTCTGCCAAAACAACCACTGGGCCATCTCCGAGCCCGTGGGCCTGCAATCGCATGTGCCCATCGCCGGCCGGGCCCCCGGCTACGGCATTCCCAGCATGCGCGTTGACGGCAACGACGTCCTGGCCGTGCTCGCAGCCACCCGGTGGGCCGCGGCCCGTGCCCGCAGTGGCGGTGGCCCCAGCTTCATCGAGGCCGTCACCTACCGCATGGGGGCGCATACCACCGCTGACGACCCCACCAGATACCGCGACGCCGGTGAACTCGAAGACTGGCGCGCCAAGGACCCCATCGCCCGGCTCCGCACGCTCCTGACGGCACGCGGAAAGCTCGACGACGCACGCGAGGCCGAGGTAGCAGCCAGGGCCGACGCCGTGGCTGCCGAACTGCGCGCGGCATGCATCGGCATGCCCGATCCCGAACCCATGACCGTCTTTGACAACGTCTACACCGGCGAACACGCCATCCTTGACCGCCAACGCGAGCACTACCGCCGCTACCTGGCAGGATTTGCCGGGACACAGCCGGGTGCCGCCACCTTGGAAGGAACGCTGTCATGAACACAATGACATTGACCCAGGCCATCAACGCCGGGCTCCGCAAGGCCATGGACGACGATCCCAAAGTAGTGCTCCTCGGGGAGGACATTGGCACGCTCGGCGGCGTTTTCCGCGTCACCGATGGACTGATGAAGGACTTTGGCTCCCACCGCGTCATCGACACGCCGTTGGCCGAATCCGCCATCATCGGCACGGCCGTGGGCCTGGCCTACCGCGGCTTCCGCCCCGTGTGTGAAATCCAGTTCGACGGATTCATCTACCCGGGGTTCGACCAGATCGTCTCCCAAGTGGCCAAGCTGCACATGCGCACTCACGGGCAGGTGCGGATGCCTCTGACCATCAGGGTCCCCTTTGGTGGCGGGATCGGTTCCCCCGAACACCACTCCGAATCTCCCGAAGCCTACTTTGTCCACACCTCCGGCTTGCGGGTCATCAGCGCATCCAACCCGCAGGACGCCTACACCCTGCTGCGCCAGGCCATCGCCTGCGACGATCCCGTGCTGTTCTTTGAGCCCAAGCGGCGCTACCACAGCAAGGGAGAGGTCGACCTGGGGACGGACCTCTCCCGGGCCCCGGCCATGGGCGCCTCCCGCGTCGTCCGGGCCGGCACCGACGTCACCCTCGTGACGTACGGCCCCCTGGTGGCCACGGCGCTGGACGCCGCCAAGGCCGCGGCCGACGAAGGCACCTCCATCGAGGTGATCGACCTGCGCTCCCTCTCACCCATCGACTACGGCCCCGTGGAGGAATCGGTGCGCCGCACCGGCCGGCTGGTCATCACCCACGAAGCCGCCCAGACACTGGGCCTGGGCGCCGAAATAGCCGCATCCATCACCGAACGCTGCTTCAACTACCTTGAAGCCGCCCCCGTGCGGGTGACCGGATTCGACATCCCGTACCCGCCATCGAAACTGGAAAAGCACCACCTGCCCGACCTTGACCGCATGCTCGACGGCGTAGACCGCGCCCTGGGCCGCCCCAACTCCCTCACGGGGCTGGAAGGATGACCGCCATGATCGTCGAATTTAAGCTGCCGGACCTTGGCGAAGGGCTCACCGAGTCCGAGATCGTGAGCTGGCACGTGGCCGTGGGTGACACCGTCACCCTCAACCAGGTCATCGGCGAGGTCGAAACCGCCAAGGCCGTCGTTGAACTTCCGTCCCCCTACGCCGGCACCGTCACCGCCATCGCCCACGAGCCGGGCACGGTCGTCGAAGTTGGCGAGGTCATCATCGCGTTCGACGTGGCCAACTCCAGTGGAGCACCGGTTGACGCCGGCTCCGGCCGCGATGGGGGGCCCGCCGGCTTCGCGGGTGCCCGAAGCCACTCCCGGCCCCCCATCGCGG
>JBAUMA010000122.1:0-3894 GCA_049578485.1 Specibacter sp. | reverse complement strand
AAACGTGATTTGGCCACTCGACGGACCTCGCAGAAACAGTAAAACCGCAGGTCAGGAGCACAATTGGTGCCCCGGGCGGGAATTGAACCCACGACCAAGAGAATCTCACCATCTGGACGTCACAGAGTGTCGATGAATGCCACAATTCTCGTATTCTCGGGAAGTTTCGCCTTTCTGGGCGACTACGACATGTCAGCAATCGTCGAAGTTTGTGGTTGAAATAGATGGGTAATAGATGGGTGCCTCTGCGGCACCGTCGACGTCTTTCGAGATTCGGGTCCGATTTTCATCGAAAGCACGTTCATGAGTGGTCCCTTTCGAGGCCACGCAAGTTACCGTCCGCAACAAACATTTTACGCTCAGGAGCTGGCCAAGGTCGAAGATGGGGCTTTGTGTCAACCAAAGCTCGGTCCACCCGACCATGGGTCTAGACAGCTTCGAGGATACTGACGTAGTTGGCGATACCGACACCTCCCATATTCTGCACTGCGGCGCGACGGGCATTGGGTAGCTGCATGGCGCCGGCTGTGCCAGTGAGCTGCATGGCGGCGATGACGTGCTGCGAGACTCCAGTTGCTCCGACGGGGTGGCCCTTTGCCTTGAGCCCACCAGAGACGTTCACGGGGAGTTTCCCTTCTTTGTACACCCACCCTTCCTCAACGGCCCGGGAACCTTGCCCAGGCGCTGTCAAACCCATCGCCTCATACACGAGCAGTTCGGCGATCGTGAAACAGTCGTGAACTTCCGCAAAATCCAGGTCTTCCAGGCCGATTCCTGCCATGGCAAAGGCGCGCTCAAATGAAGCCGTTACGCCTGCAAAAGCTGTGGGGTCACGACGTTCAGCCGGCATGAAGTCGTTTGCATGGCCGAAACCTGCAAGACGCACGGGAGACGTTGCCCCGTTGGTCGGGACAACGGACAGGACAACTGCGGCAGCACCGTCGGAAACGGGTGAACAATCGGTGCGGCGCAACGGTGCCGCCACCACCGGATTCTTCGCCGAAACTGTTCGGCAGAAGTCCTCACCAAGGTCCTTGCGTAGCTGCGCATAGGGATTGTCCACACCATTGCGATGGTTCTTCGCTGCTATGGACCCCAGCACATCCGCGACATCACCATAACGAGCTTGGTAGTGCTTTGCCACCTCGGCGAAGAGGCCTGTGAATCCTGTGATCGAAGATTTCCCGGCCATGTCATAATCGGCACCGAGCAAGGCTGCTCCGACCACATCGGCACCAGCATGGGTCATCTTTTCGGCGCCAATCACCAAGACGTTCTTGGCCGTTCCCGCCAAAAGGGCCTTGGCCCCCTGTTGCATGGCTGCCGAACCAGAGGCGCAGGCGTTTTCAACCCGAGTTGCCGGAACGTTGGCCAGCGCTTCCGAGACTTGAAGTGCGAGAGACGACGGGAAGGCCAAGGGCGTCATGCCGGCATTGAACTGCCCCAGGTAAATTTCGTCGATTTGGCCCGCATCAAGACCTGAATTGTTGATGGCTTCGGTGGCAACTTGGACGATGAGAGACTCTAAGGTCTCTTCAGTCAACTTTCCGAACGGGCTGTGCCCCCAACCGGTGAGCAGGATGTCTTTGCCGAATTGTTCTTTCAGGCTCATACGGATTCTCCTTCAATTACGAATTTCTTGGTCTCTACTCGGGTCGCGAAGGCGTGTTCGGTGACGCCGGCCAGCTCCTCGATAGGGTACCGACTCAAAATGATCTACAACCCGCGGAGTGCCCCCACGCTGTCAATGGCACCAGTCATGGCGCCGGTTTCGTTTAGTTGCGATCCTGTCTGATCCTTCCGACAAAAGACCTGAGCACAGACATTGCCCACGCCCCGAGTGACAGTCCGGACGACTAGGGAGTTGAGATGGAAGGGCCTGTCCTGAGCGGCAGGTGATGGTAATGGATTCCCTTAGGGTACATACCCTTCCGACCTTGCATCCGGGTGATTGTGTCTGTTTCTCAGTAAGTAGCTGCCAGCTGGACGGCTACGTCAATGATCATGTCTTCTTGGCCGCCAACGTAGCCGGCTTTTCCGATTTCCTGCAGGATCCTCCAAGCCGGCACATTGTAACGCTCGGCCGCGCGTTCTGCGTGGATGAGGAAGGAGGAGTAAACCCCTGCGTAGCCTTGCATGATGGAGGCGCGGTCCATGATGGGCATGCGGGTGATGATGGGTTTGACCACGTCTTCGGCGGCTGCCATGAGTCCTTGGACGTCGGTGCCGGTGTGGATATTGAGCAGTTCAAAGGACGCAGCCAGGACCTCGGTGGGGGAGTTGCCTGCGCCGGCGCCGAGTGCCAGGAGGGTGCCGTCGATTTGCTTGGCACCTGCCCGGACGGCGTAGACGGAGTTTGCGACGCCGAAGCTCATGTTTTGGTGGCCGTGGAAGCCCACCTGGGCATCGGTGCCGAGTTCGGCAACGAGTGCACTAACCCGGTCGGAGACGTCGTCCAGGATTAGGGCGCCGGCGGAGTCAACCACGTAGACACACTGGCAGCCGGCATCGGCCATGATGCGAGCCTGCTCGGCAAGCTTTTCCGGGGTGGCCCGGTGCGAGAGCATCAGGAATCCGACCGTTTCCATGCCGAGTTTGCGGGCGTGCTGGAAGTGCTGGATGGAGACGTCTGCCTCGGTGGAGTGTGTGGCGATACGGGCCACGGATGCACCGGCCTCGTGGGCCTGGTTCAGGTCGTGGATGGTACCCAGGCCTGGGAGCATGAGCACGGCGATCTTCGCGTTCTTGGCTTCATCGACTGCGGCCCGGACCAAGTCCAGTTCCGGCGTGAGGGAGAAGCCGTAGTTGAAGGAGGAGCCGCCCAAGCCATCGCCGTGGGTGACTTCAATGACCTCAACGCGGGCTTCATCGAGGGCGCGGACTACCGAGCGTACGTGTGCGTCGGTGAACTTGTGACTCATGGCGTGCGAGCCATCGCGAAGGGTGGTGTCGGTCAACCGGACGGAGAGCGGTTCGGTGTTGCGGGGTGTGCTGGTCATGGCTAGGCTCCTACGGTTACTGCGGCGGCGGCATCAATGCGGTCGGCGAGAAGGTCTGCGGTGCGGGTGGCGGCAGCTGTGATGATGTCCAGGTTGCCGGCGTACTCGGGGAGGTAGTCGGCGGCGCCACGGACCTGAATCCAGATACCGACGCGGCCGTTGCCGTCCCAGTCTTCTCGGGCCGAATCGAACTGCGGCTCGACGCGCAAACCATAGCCGGGCACGTAGTCCTGGATCTTGGACGCGGCATTGTTGATAGCTGCGAGGATCTTGTCTTGGAGCTCGCCGGGTTCTGCGGCTTCAGCCGGGATGGCGCAGTACACGGTGTTGCGCATGATCATGGGCGGCTCTACCGGGTTGATGATGATGATGGCCTTGCCACGCTTGGCTCCGCCCACTACTTCCAGCGCCTTGGCGGTGGTTTCGGTGAACTCGTCAACGTTGGCCCGGGTGCCCGGCCCTGCTGACTTTGAGGCGATCGAGGCAACAATTTCGGCGTACTCCACCGGGACTACAGAGGATACGGCGGCCACGATGGGGGTGGTGGCCTGTCCGGCGCAGGTAATCATGTTCACGTTCATCGCATCGGTGAGCGAGTCCAGGTTCACCACCGGGGCCAGGTACGGGCCCACGGCCGCGGGTGTCAGATCGATGGCGTGGATGCCGGCGGCCTTGTATTTCGGGGCGTTGGCCTCGTGTGCCTTGGCACTGGTGCATTCGAAGACGAAGTCCGGCAGCTCGTCCTGGGCCAGCAGCCAGTCCACGCCCTCGGCGGAGGTGGTGATGCCCAGCCGCTTGGCGCGGGCCAGTCCGTCGGAGGCGGGGTCGACGCCGATCATGTACTTGACCTCGACGTTGGTGGAGCGGCGCATGATCTTGAACATCAGGTCGGTGC
>JBAUMA010000121.1:0-3931 GCA_049578485.1 Specibacter sp. | reverse complement strand
CCGCCAACCAGGCAGTGGTCGACGCCGTCCGCCAAGTGGCCACCGAGCTCACCGAAGCGTCCGGCGGGGAAGCAACGCCGGCCCAGGTCGCCCTCGCCTGGCTGCTGGCGCAGGGCCGCAAATTCGGCCTGCCGGTCGTCCCGATTCCCGGCACCCGCAAGGCCTGGCGCATCGATGAAAACCTTGGCGCGCTGTCCCTTGAGCTGACCCCGGCGCAACTGGACGTATTGGACGGGGCCGCGGCCGGCGTCGTTGGCTTCCGTGCGGCGGACACCACCTGGGTGTCTCAGGGACGGGAATGACGCCACAGGCCGCGTAAGCTTGTCCCATGCGTACCAAGAAAGCTAACTGGTTGGACATTGTGGTGCAGTTCGCCAGTTTTGCGGCCATGTGCCTGGTGCTGTCGATGACCAGGTTCGGGCTGCCCGTGAAGATCATCCTCGCGTTTGGCGTCTCCATCGCGATCTCCGCGGGCTGGGCGTACTTCAAGCGCCAGCGGATCAAGAACCATGGCGAACCCAAGCGTATGCACGTGTACAGCATCAAGAATGTGGATGAGAAGTAGTGGAAATCATCAGCTATGCCTCCTTGAAGGCCGCGCCGTGGGCCAATGGCGGCGGCATCACCCGGCAGCTTGCGGCCGGCCACGGCAAGTCAGTCACCCTAGGCTCCGGGGCCAAGGGCGACGCCTGGGACTGGCGGATCAGCATTGCCGAGGTGGCCAAGGCCGGCCCATTCTCTCCGATGCCCGGGATCGACCGCATCCTGACCGTCATTGACGGCGACCTCGTGGCGTTGACCGTCGACGGCGTTGAGCACGCACTTGAAAAGTACCGGACGTTCCGCTTTTCCGGCGACTCCGACACCACCGCATCCCTGCCCACCGGCGCGCTCATGGACCTGAACGTTATGACCCGCCGCGGCGCGTTCAAGGGCTACGCCACCATCCTGGAGCTTTCCAAGAAGCGCCCGCACCCCGTCTTTGCCGGCCAGTTTGCCGTGCTGTTGCAGGGCCAGGCCACGGTGTTCCATGCCTCCCCTACGGACGACGCCGGAGCCGAGCTGGGAGCGCCGCTCGCCTTGGGCAAACTCGATACCGTGGTCGGTTCCGAGGATGCGCCCCAGATTTCCGGCCGCGGCTTCCTGGCAGTGCTGAGCATCGATGCCGTCCTCGGTGATTGAGCCTGCCGAAATCCAAGTCTCGACAAGCTCGACCACGGACGATTAGTACTCCTCTGGCACCCTGTCCCACTCGACGCGAACCTTAACGCCGCCGGCTTCGGTGTGCTCAATAAGGGTTTTGATCTCATCGGGCTTGGCGCCCATTTCCGAGATCTTGTGCTGGTATTCCTTGACCAACTCGGCCAAGGTCTCCTCCGTCCATTCGCCGGGACGGAGTCGGGTTGAAATTTCCACGTCGTCTGAGCTCATTGCCGCAATCCCTATTCGCTAGCTTGCTCCCGGCCGGGCGGCCTTGCCCCCACGCTAGGACGATCCACGGACTGGTGCAAGGGGCCAGCTCCCCTGTTTACCTTCTGGTGTGACGAAACGGCTCGGCCCTACGGTTTGCCGGCTCAATTGGGAATACGTGCACTTTGGATGTGATGCCGGGGGTGCCGGTGTAGCGTCGGACCATGCCGCCACGATCCCCTGCAAAGACGCAGCAACTTTAGTGATCGTTGAAGGCACCAACCCAAGGAGTTTCCATGGCCACACAGTCCGAGTTTGCCTCCCCCACTGACGGAACCACAATTGCCACCTACGGCTGGGCGGATGAAGCGCCCGCCCAGCCCCGCGGCGTGGTTCAGATTTCCCATGGCCTGGCCGAATACGGCCTCCGCTACGACCGCTTGGCCCAGGCACTGAGCAAGGCGGGCTACAAGGTGTACGCGAACGACCACCGCGGTCACGGCAAGTCCGTTGAGCCGCCGTCGGACTTGGTTAATTTTGGTAGGGCGGGCTTTGGCGGCCTCGTGGCGGACGTGGCGCAGTTCGGGGCGCAGATCGCTGCCGAAAATCAGGGGCTTCCGTTGTTCCTGATCGCGCATTCCATGGGATCGATCGCGGCGCAGGAGGTAGTGCTGGACCACTCGGCCCAGTACCAGGGCTTGGTGCTAACGGGAACGACGGCGGTGGATGTGTTTGCTGCCAACCTCGCCAAGGCACCCGACGCCGAAGGGGATGCCGGGAAGCCGTCCGGGCTGGAGGCTTTCAACGAAGGATTCGAGCATAGAACCGGCTACGAGTGGCTTTCCCGCGATGAAGCGGAAGTGGACAAGTACGTCGCCGACCCGATGATGCGGGTTGACTTGGCGGAGGAGACCATTCCGGCGCTGTTCGGCTCCGGCGCACGATTGGCGGACCCGAAGGAACTGGCGGGAATCCGATCCACGCTGCCGATCCTCGTCACCTCAGGCGAAGCGGACCCGCTGTCCGGAAAGGGCCAGCTCGTGGAGCTGGTGGGCCAGCGCTACCGCGACGCCGGCGTGGAGGACGTGACGGTCAAGGTCTACCCCGATGCCAGGCACGAGATCTTCAACGAGACCAACCGCGACGACGTCACCGCGGACGTCATCGCATGGCTGGACGCGCACATCTGAGTCGTTGAGACATTCTCTCAACGGTTACGGCGATGCCGCGTCAGCTGCAACGAAAGCCCCGACCCTAGGGGAAACCGCGGATGGCAGGCAGAATGAGCCCATGACCGAACCATCCCGACCCCTGAGGCGCCCATGACGTTCCCGGTGCTTGCCCTGATCTGTGTGGCGGCACTTCTGGGCCCCTTGCTGGCTCTGCCGCAAAAGTGGCGCATACCCGTGGTGGTGGGTGAGCTGCTGGCCGGACTGCTCATTGGCCGAACGTTCCTGAACGTGGTGGACCCGGCCGAGCCCACCTTCACATTCTTGGCCGACATGGGTTTTGCACTGGTCATGTTCGTCGCCGGCACCCATGTACCTGTCCGCAACACCGAAATCCGGGCCGCGCTGGGCCGCGGCGCACTGCGACTGTTGGCCGTGGCGGCCGCCGCAGCAGCCGTCGCCATTGCCTTGGCCAGTGTGTTTGGAAACGGCCATGCGCCCTTGTACCTGGTGCTGCTCGCGTCGTCGTCGGCCGCCTTGGTACTGCCCATCGTGGGCTCCCTCCGGCTGGCCGGGCCCGGCGTCCTTGCCATGACTGCCCAGGTGGCCCTGGCGGACACGCTGGCCATAATCGCCCTGCCGCTTGTGCTGGACCCCGCCACCGTGGGGCGCGCGGCGCTGGGTTCCTTGGCGGTGCTGGCCTGTGCCGGCGTCGTCTTCTTCGTCTTGCGGCAGGGCGAGCGCACGGGCTTCCGCACGCGCATCCACAAGGCGTCGGAGTCCAGGAAGTTTGCCCTGGAACTGCGCATTCAACTCATCATCTTGTTTGCCCTGGCCGGACTGGCGGTGTGGAGCCACGTTTCGATCATGCTCGCCGGCTTCGCCTTTGGTCTGGTGGTGTCCGCCGCCGGGGAGCCCCGCAGGCTGGCGCGGCAGCTGTTCGCGCTGACCGAGGGCTTCCTGGGGCCGTTGTTCTTTCTGTGGCTCGGAGCATCCTTGAACCTGCGCGAGCTCCTCGACCACCCGCCCATGATCGTGCTGGGGCTTGCCCTGGGCCTGGGCGCCATCGCCGTCCACTCCATCACCAGGTTCTTTGGCCTGCCGCTGCCCCTCGGCGTCCTGTCCGCCTCGCAGCTGGGCGTGCCCATCGCCGCGGCAACCATCGGAATCCAGCAAAACCTGATGGCCCCGGGCGAACCCGCAGCACTGGTCCTTGGCGCCCTGGTCACCATCGCCGCGGCCACCGCTGCAGGCGCTGTCCAATCGCGCGCCGCAGCGGCTGCCTCTTAAAGCACGACGCCGGCACCCAAGATGGGTGCCGGCGTCGTCATTGCGAAGGGTCAACCCCTACG
>JBAUMA010000120.1:0-16396 GCA_049578485.1 Specibacter sp. | reverse complement strand
GTGGATCACCACTCTCATCGACACGGTGAAGAAGATGTGGCCGGAAGGCATGCACCAGCACAGCTTCGATGACAACGTGTGGTTCATTGACTCTTCCCCCGTGACCCCGCGCCATGCGGCGTCGCTGGGCGATGCAACAACCGTGCACTCGTGGGTGTTCACCTCGGTGTCCAGGCTGTTCCCGGCAGGCCACCCTGCCAGGACGTTGTTTGCCGACTATCTGGTGCAGCTGGCCGATTCGTGGGCCGAAACCCCCACACGTCCCATCTGGCTGCAGGAAATTGGCGCCCCGTACCCGGCCGTGCCCAAGGAGCAGGCGGCTGACTTCCTGGAGGCGAGCCTGCGCCCGCTCATGGACACGCCCAACCTGTGGGGCACCACCTGGTGGTGTTCGCACGACGTCAGCCGCAAGCTGGCCGACTTCCCGGAACTGGAATACACCCTCGGTTTGCTGGACTCCGACCGCAAGGTCAAGCCCGCGGGCCGGCGCCTGGCCGAGATGATCGAGGCGGAAAAGCGCAACCCCACTGTCCCGGTGCAGCGTGGCACGGCGCTGTCCTTTGACTCCGGCGATGAGGCAACGGGCATCGGCCGCTCGGAGACCGATCCCTCCGGAGAGGTCTTCGCGGCGTGGCTGGAACTGGCCGCCCGCGGCGAAAAGCCCACCCTGGTGCGCGAATCCAAGCTGGCCGACGCCGGCTACCTCGCCGCCCGCGGCATCAACAACGTCGTCTCGAAGGACCAGGTGGGCGCGGCGCCCGCCGCCGCAGCCGGCAACGTTCCCATAGTGAGTGAAGCCAACATCTGGGCAGAAACGGTGGAAGCATGAATGATTTGAACCTGGTTCCGGCACCCTCGACGGTGACGGAGCACCACGGCTACACGGCCGTCCCCGACGCGTTTGGCGTGGAATCCTTCGTCCCCGTCAGCGACTGGCTGCTGCGCTCGCTTGAGGACTGGCTCGATGCCCGCATCCAGCATGTCCCCGGCAAAGGCAACGGCACGGACAAGGGCAAGGCCGCCGTTGAGGCGTGGCTGCGCATCACCGAGGACGCTGCCCTGGCGACGGGCGCCTACAAGCTGGGCATCAACCCCACCGGGATCACCATCTCCGCCGCCGGAGTGGAGGGCGTGATCAACGCGGCGCAGACCCTGCGCCAGTTGGTCGGCACCCGGGGGTTCGCCCCCGCCCCCGTGAGGGGCTCCGGCGTCGAACTTCCCAACGTGAGCATCGAGGACGCGCCGAGCTTCGCGTTCCGCGGCGTGCACCTAGACGTGTCCCGGCACTTCATCCCCAGGGATGAGCTGCTGCGGTTCATCGACCTGGCCGCCGCACACAAGCTCAACGCGCTGCACCTGCACCTGACCGACGACCAGGGCTGGCGCATGGAAATTCCCGCGTTCCCGCTCTTGGCCGAGGTGTCTTCCTGGCGTTCGGACACCATGGAGGTGTACACGGAGGACGCGCGCTTCATGAAGGGGCGCCCGCATGGCGGCTGCTATTCGCTGGATGACCTGCGGGAGGCCGTGGCGTACGCGAAGGACCGGGGAGTGGTGATCATTCCGGAGATCGATTTGCCCGGGCACTCCGTGGCGGCCATCGCGGCGTACCCGAAGCTGGGCGTCGGGGCGCCGTCGGTGGATGTGTGGACCGGCTGGGGCGTCAACGACTGCATCCTGGACCCGTCCGACTACACGCTGGACTTCTTCCGGACCGTGCTGGACACCGTGATGGACGTTTTTGACGCCCCCATCATTCACATTGGCGGCGACGAGGTCCCGTACGAGCGCTGGCACGCCTCGGATTCCGTCAAGCGTCGTGCGGCCGATCTGGGCCTGGGCTCGGTGGAACTGCTGCACGGCTGGTTCCTGGGCCGGCTCGCCGCCCATGTGGAGAGCCGCGGACGCCGGGCGGGCGTGTGGCACGAAGCCGTCAGCTCCACCCTGCCCAAGACTGCCGTCGTCAACGCCTGGGGCGGGCTGGACACCGTGGTGCAGAGCTTGGCCGCGGGCTACGACACCACCATTTCCTGCTGCTCGCACCTGTACCTGGACTACCGGGAGAACGACGACCCCCGCGAACCCAGTGGCTGCAGCCCGCTGCTGTCAACGGAGAAGCTGTACAACTTTGAGCCGCTGGAACGGCGCGTGCTTTCCACGGCCAAGCACACGGGTGCTGCCATCACGGGCATCCAGGCGCAGATCTGGACCGAATACCTGGACACGCGCGAAATCCGGGACTACAACACGTACCCCCGCTTGAGCGCGTTTGCCGAGCTGGCGTGGAGCAAGGACCGCGACTATGCGGACTTCGTGGAGCGCCTGGAGGACGGGCACCTTGACCGGCTCACGGCCGCCGGAGTGGACTTCCGTCCCCTCGACGGGCCGCACGCCTGGCAGGAACGCCCGGACATCGCCGCCAAGGCGGGCCGCAGCTAGTTATGGGATTGCAGACCGTGCCTGCCGTGCAGCACTGGAACGACGACGACGGACCCGCCTGGGTGCCGACGCCAAATTCCCGTGTGGTGCTGCAGGCACGGGATGCGCTCCCGTTGGGGGAACTAGCTGGGCGCCTGGCCAAGGAGCTGGGTGGCCGGTGGTCGAGCTCGTCGAGACCAGGGGATGTCGAATCGAGACCCGGTGACATCGAGCTGCGTCTCGAGCCGTTGGAGGGCGTCGACCTCACCCCCGCGCAGTCAGCCGAGGCTTATCGGCTGGCTGCCGGGCCGGTGCTGGTCATCACGGCACCCACCGAAGCGGGCCTGTTCTACGGCACCCGGACCCTGTTGCAGTGGCTGCGTGCCGGAACGCCCATCCGCGGCACCGTCACCGACTGGCCGGCCTACGCCCAGCGCGGGGTCATGCTGGACGTGGGCCGTAAATACTTTTCACCGCAGTGGCTCGCTCGGCTCATTGAAAACATGGGCTGGCTCAAGCTGAACCACCTGCACCTGCATTTGAACGACAACGTCGGCGTGGGCCTCCAATGTGACAGCCACCCGGAAATCGTCGGCGCACAACACCTCAGCTATGCGGACCTTGCGGGCATCCTGGCCGTTGCCGCGGCCCACCACGTCACGGTGGTCCCGGAATTCGACACTCCGTCCCACGCGGCGGCCATAGTGGCCGCCCACCCAGGTCTTGCCATGACGGATCGGCACGGCACCGTTGAAAAGGACAAGCTCGACGTGGGGCGCACCGAGGCACAGGAGCTGGTGGCCGACGTCGTGCTTGAATGGGCGCAACGCTTCCCCGGACCGTATTTCCATCTTGGTGGCGACGAATTCTTTGCCGCGCCGTGGGAACCTGAAGACCACCAGGATCCGCTGCGCTACCCGAGCCTGGCCCGATACGCGGAGGCCGTCACGGGCGCCCCGGCCACGCCACTGGACGGCTATGTGCTGTACCTGAACCAGCTCGCGGCCCTGCTCAAGGCGCAGGGCAAGCGGGCGCGCGTCTGGAACGACCACATCCATCCGGGGCGTGGGGTGGCGCTGGATCGCGACGTCGACGTTGAGGTGTGGATCCGCTGGAACACCACTTTCCCCAGTGCCCAGGCTTTGCACGACGCCGGCTACTCGCTGGTGAACCGCAACGGGGACCACCTGTACTTTGTGCTCTCCAGTGACGCAGTTCCCGCGGTTTCGGGGCGCAAGTCTGCGCAGGGCATCTACGAGCTGTGGCACCCGCACCGGTTCATGGGGGCCGCCGGCGGTGCCGCCGATCTCGACCTGGACCCCTCGGTGCTCGTGGCCGGGGCCGTCATGTCCATTTGGTGCGACCACCCGCCGGCCATGACCGAGGACCAGGTGGCCGAACAAACCCTCGACTGGTTCCGGTCCCTGGGCCAGCAGCTGTGGGGCTCACCCAAGCCGTCGGCCAGCTACGCGGAGTTCAGTCAGCTGTTCTCCGTAATCGGCGAGGCTCCCCCAGCACCGGACCGGCATTCCCTCGGCGACTTCCCGGCCGTCGGCCGCGGGCGGCCTTAGGCCTCCTTGACGTCGCCTACGGAAACGCCGGCTCCGGCTCCGGCGCCGGTGGCGGGATCCGATGATTTCGGCAAGCGCAATTAGCGGGGTTGCGTTGACGGGGTGCTGACCACGGTGGAGTCTCGCACCACGAGCTCCGGCGTCGGCATTTGGACATCGGCCGGCACATGGCCGGCAATGAGCTCCATGAGGCTGCGGGCGGACCGTGCCCCCAATACGGCGGGGTCGCGGCGCAGGGCGGTGAGCTGCGGGCGGATGGCTGTCCAGATGATGTTGTCCTCCCAGGCCACCACCGCCATGTCGCGCGGCACGGCAATCCGGTGCTCGTTGAAGGTGGCCAGCCCGGCCAGCGCCAAAACCTCGTTGTCGTAGATGACCGCGGTGGGGCGGTCGGCGAGCGCCAGGATCTCCTCCGTGGCCTCGATGCCGGAGTGCTGGGAATAGTCGGTCAGGTAGCTGCTGTGTGCCCGGATTCCGAGCTCCTTGGACACGCCGGCAAAGGCCTCCACCCGGCGGCGGGTGTGCAGGAGGTCGTTGATGCCGGCCACGTGGGCGATGTGCGTGTGGCCCTGCCCCGACAGGTGTTCAACGATCAGGCCCATGGCGGCGCCGTCGTCAATGCTCACGCCCGGCAGGCCCATTTCGGAGCAGGCTCCGATGAAAATGGCCGGCAGGCCCAATGCGTGCAGCTGGGCGGGTCGGGGATCGTCAACGCGCGGGTCAACCACGAACACGCCATCCACCCGGCGCTCGGACCACCAGCGCTGGTAGGTTGCCTGCTCTTCTTCGACGGTTTCAACAATCTGCAGCACGAGGGCCTGGGATTCGGTGTTTATCACGGATTCGATGCCGGAGATCAGCGGCAGGAAGAACGAGTCATTGCCCAGGCCGTCGCTGCTGCGCGCCAACACCAGGCCGACGGCGCCGGCACGGGCCCCCGACAAGGCAGCGGCCGCCACATTGCGGCGCCAGCCCAACTTCTCTGCTGCTTCATGGACGCGTTGCACCGTGGCAGGTGACACGCCGGTTTTTCCGTTCAAGGCGAAAGAGACGGCAGCTTCGGAGAGTCCCGTGACTTCGGCGATCTGGCGCATGGTGGGCCGGGGCATGGCTTCCTTCGGTGGCGTCTGGACGTGACAACATGTGACAACGGATTTGCGGATGTGCAGCTCCCCAGTTTATCCGCTTAGGCGCTTAACCTCGCCTCCGTTACGCGTCCGTTAGCCATATTTGGTCATGTTTTAGTTCCCGAAGGGTCTTCCGGAACTACTGCCGGTAGCCTTCCACCTCGCTGGCGGGGCGCAGCTGTGCATCATCGGGACTGTCACCGGCGTGCACTTTCGCCTGGCGCTGGCGCAGGAGGTCCCAACACTGGTCCAGCTGGACCTCGATGGCCTGCAATTGCGCGGCACGTTCGGGCAGCTTTGCCGCCTCCGGCGTGGATTCGCGCAGCTCTTGCTCGGCCTTGACCAATTCCTCAATCTTGAGGTGCACCTGATTGTCGCTCATGGAAGATCTCCCTGCCTGTTATTCGGCTTCCAGCGCGTCACTGGCTCCTCCAACGCGCCGTTCAACCCCACCCTAATGCCGATTTCGCCCGACGGCGAGGGTCGGCCAGGCGGGCATGCCACCGCACGGCTCGGTGGTCATTGCGTCCGGTGCCTCTCGATGCCCAAATGCCTGGCCGTGGCATCGCTTCCCTCCACCAGCAAGGTCCAATCGGGCCGCTTGAGCGTCTCCGGGGTGACCCGCACCTGCTGGACCTCCGTCATTTCGTTGGGCTTCCACGCATGCCGGAATATGCCGTTGAGTTCATAACCCAGGGATCGGGAAACGCCCAGCGATGCCTGATTCCATGCGGCCGCCTCGGATTCGGCCACCTCCGCCATCAGCCAGTCAAACGCGTAGATGAGCACGGCGGCCCGCATCTCCTTGCCTAACCCCTGGCCTTGGGCGCTTTGCCGCAGCCAGGAACCCGATGAGACGGTCTTGAGGTCGGCGAAGCCGGTGGCGCCGATGTCCTGGCAACCAATCAACTCTTCGCCCTGCCAGACGCCAAGTTGCAGGGACCATTTGTCCTTGGTGGATTCCGCCCGGGTGGCCCAGATGTGGCGTGCCGAATTGGCGGGGATTTCTTCGGGGCTCGCCTCGGTCCAGGGGTGTGAAACCGGCATCACCCCGGCCGGGTGGATTCCGCTCAGGGCCGCAGCCACGACGGCCGGGATGTCCTCATCGCGAATGGGGCGCAGGGTCAGTCGAGGCGTTGTCAGGGTCAGGGCAAAAGGGGGCCAAAGCTCGGCGAGACTGCTCATGCTGCAGTCTAACGAACCACCACCTGCCACTCTACGAAGCCCGCGTTGGGTGGTTCGCGCCGGTGTTGGGTGGCATGCTGGGTGTCTTGAGAGTCGACCGGGAGACGCCAATGAATGCTGTCCAGCCCCCAAACGGCGGGCCAAAAATTGTCATAGTCGGCGCCGGGCCGGTCGGTTTAATGCTTGCCTGTGAATTGGGGCGCGCGGGGATCGACTCGATGGTGCTGGAGCGTGCACAGGAGCCCAGCGACATGCCAAAGGGCAACGGCCTGGTCGGTGAGATCGTGACCGTGCTGGCACGGCGTGGCTTGTTGCGTGGGCAAAAGGGCCTGCGGGCGATTCCGCTGCCCCGCTACTCCTTCGGAACGCTGACCTTGCGACTGAACCCGCTGCGGATCAACCCGCTGAAGGCATTGCCCATTCCGCAGCGGCGCCTCGAAGAATTGCTGGAAGGCCATGCCCGCGCACTGGGCGTGGATGTCCGCCGCGGCCACGCCGTGAGCGGTTTCCATGACGACGGCGAACGCGTGGGCGTGGGCGTTGAATCGGGCGAGGGCCCCTACACGGTCACCGGGGACTTCCTGGTTGGCTGCGACGGGGCGCACAGCACCGTGCGGCACCAGCTCGGCGTCGGCTTTCCCGGCATCACCGGCGACCAGCTCGCCCGCATCGGCCGCGTGCGAATCCCCGCGGGGCAGCTGCGCCGAAAGAAGAACATCCTGGAGCTTTCCGACGGGCAGCGGCTGGTGCTCTTTCAGCCCAACCACCGGCCGGCGGGCGCCATCTCGATCGCACCGGCGTCGGACCTTGACCGGTCCGCAGCGAAGGACGTGTACATCCTGGCCGTCCATGAGCCGCGCAATGGCCAGGACCCGGCGGAACAAATACCGCTTCAGGAGATGCAGGACAGCATCCGGCGCGTGCTGGGCGTGGACCTTCCCATCAGCGACGGGCAGTGGCTGCGGTCCACGCTCTCCAACAGCCGCCAGGCGGAAAGGTACCGGGTTGGCCGGGTGTTCCTCGCCGGCGACGCCGCCCACGTGTTCTCCGCGGGAGGTTCGTCGTTGAACACAGGAATGCTCGACGCCGTCGACCTCGCCGCCCGCCTCGCAGCGGTGGTGGGCGGCGAGGCGGCCGTTGAGACCCTCGAGGGCTATCACGTCGCACGCCACGCAGCCGGCCGGCAAACGCTCCTGCAGACCCGGGCCCAGTCGGCGCTGTCTGCCCCGGGCGAGAACGCCGACGCCCTCCGGGAGGTGCTCGGCGCGGCGTTCGGCACCCGCAATCCGCACCGCTACATCGGCAACTTGCTCATTGGCAAGGAACCCAAGGAGCCGCGGAAACGAGGTTCCCGCTTCCATGAATCCTGAGCCGGCATCAGGTGGCGATACACGGGCCGGATTGCCTGGCAAGATGTTGCGGCTTTGCGGACGTCCGGGGCCGGGGCCCACTTCAGGGCTGTGCCGCCACCCCGCCGTCGAGGTCCAGGCTCATGAAAATACTGTGTGGATCGAGCACATAGTCGGCAAAGGGCCCGCATTCGACAAAGCCGTGCCGGCTATACAGCCTGCGTGCGGGCTCGAAAAACGCTTCGCTGCCCGTCTCGAGGGCGAGCCGGCCGAAGTGCCGGCGTCGGGCCTCCGCCACAATATGGGTGAGCATGAGGCTGGCCACGCCGCGGCCGCGTGCATCAGGTGCGGTGCGCATGGATTTGATCTCGCCGGCGCGCGGCTCGATCTCCTTCAGCGCCCCGCACCCCAATAGTTGGCCGTCTTCCCTTGCGGTCCAAAACGTGACTGCCGGTCCGGAAAGCGCCGAATGGTCCAGGGCGTGGACGCTTTCGGCGGGTGAGGTGGCGAACATGTCGGCCAAGTGTTCGTCCAGCAGTTGGCTGACATCCTCCCGTGCGGGGTCTTCCGGTGCAATGTGAATCATGCACACGAATTTACGCGATGTTCGGCGTCACCATGGACATGCGGGGGCCGCTTCACCGGCAGGTGCCAACATTCTGCGCCACGCCACTTCCCGCTCCATGGAGCTCCGGGCCAACAGCGACACTTCGAATGAGTGCGTGGCGGCCGTCGTTACTGCCCTCGTATCCGGTGCTGGCGCAAACTCGCCCTGTCGCCTCATTTCGGGCAAGCCACACATGCACCGACGGCGAATCAAGACCGCTGAGTGTCAGGTCGGCGATGCGCAGGAAGTCCGAGATTTCGTCCAAATCCAGCGCCGTTGCGCGGGCAAGGTTGATCATTCCCCAACGGTATCCGCCGGTGGGCGCGCATACGCCGTTGAGCTGGGAAATCCGGCCCCTATTGGCGCCGGGGACGTCCGACGGCGATCCAAATGATTGCACCCATGAAACTGCCCAGGGCGAGGATCAGCAGCCAAACGTCCTTGGGAAATGTCCTGATGTCCGCCTCGTCGGTCCGGGTGAAGTCCACCACGCTGACCACCCACAGGCTGAGGGCGGCAAGGACTATCAAGACCGGGAGCCACGTCAACAGGAATGTACTCTGCATGCCCTCATTATCCGCCTGATTCCCCTAATAATCCTGGGCGGGCCGGGACTTTCCTTACCCCGGCCACGAACGGCCGGCACCGAACCCTAGCCTGCGCAACTACCGGCGGGTAGCATCAAATCATTACCGGGTTTCACATCCACGGCCGGCCTTGAACATGTTCGTTGACGCTGCCGGCGGAAGCGAGGAAGTCATGGTCACCAACACCTCCCAGCCAATGGCCGGCGGGCCACCCCAAGCAGCGCACGTCAGCGCCGAAGACGCCCGCAATGCCGCCGAGGCCGCCCGGGAAACCGCCTGGGAGAGGCCAAGCTTTGCCAAGGGCTTGTATTTGGGCGACTTTGACCTTGGCCTGATCCACCCGCACCCGGAGTCCTCCGCCGCCGACACAGCCCGAGGCGAAGCCTTCCTGGCCGACGTCGAGGCCTACGCCCGCACGATTGATGGTGCGGGGATCGAGCGGGACGCGAAGATCCCCGACGAGTATCTGGCGGGGCTGGCCAGGTTGGGCGTTTTTGGTATGAAGATCCCCACGGAGTACGGCGGCCTGGGCCTGAACCTGACGTACTACGGCCGGGCATTGGCCATCCTGGGCAGCGTGCACCCGGCATTCGGGGCCTTGATCTCCGCCCACCAGTCCATCGGCGTGCCGGAACCGGTCAAGGTGTTTGGCACCGCCGAACAAAAGCAAAAGTACCTGCCGCGCTGCGCCGCAGGGGCCGTAACGGCGTTCCTGCTCACCGAGCCCGACGTCGGCTCGGACCCCGCGCGGATGGCCTGTGCCGCCGTCCCCACCGAGGACGGGAGCGAGTACGTCCTGGACGGCGTGAAGCTGTGGACCACCAACGGGGTGATCGCCGAGCTGGTGGTGGTCATGGCCGTGGTGCCCTCCCACGGCCTGGACGCCAACGGCAAAAAGACCGGCGGCATCACGGCGTTCGTGGTGGAGGCCGACTCCCCCGGCATCACGGTGGAACATCGCAACAAGTTCATGGGCCTACGCGGCATTGAAAACGGCGTCACCCGCTTCCACCAGGTGCGGGTCCCGGCCGAAAACCGGCTGGGCCGCGAGGGCCAGGGCTTGAAGATCGCCCTGACCACGCTGAACACCGGACGGCTGTCCATCCCGGCCATGGCTGCGGGGGCGGCCAAGTGGTCCCTGAAGATCGCCCGCGAATGGTCGGTGGCCCGCACCCAGTGGGGCCATCCCGTGGGCGAGCACGAATCCGTGGGCAAGAAGCTGGCTTTCATGGCGGCCACCACATTTGCCCTGGAAGCCGTCTTTGAACTGTCGGCCGCGCTGGCCGACGCCGGCATGAAGGACGTGCGGATCGAGGCCGCCCTGGCCAAACTGTGGTCCTCGGAAATGTCTTACAAGTGCGCCGACGAGCTGGTGCAGATCCGTGGCGGGCGCGGCTACGAGACGGCGGAGTCGCTGGCGGCCCGCGGCGAGCGTGCCGTCCCGGCCGAGCAACTTTTGCGGGACCTGCGCATCAACAGGATCTTTGAGGGTTCCACCGAAATCATGCACCTGCTGATTGCCCGCGAAGCCGTGGATGCGCACCTTGCCGCGGCCGGCGACCTGGCCTCCACCACCGCCACCCTGCAACAAAAAGGCAAGGCGGCCGTTGCGGCGAGCGGCTTCTACGCCAAGTGGCTGCCCCAGCTGGTGGTGGGCAAGGGCATGGACCCGCGTTCCTACAACGACTTTGGACCGCTGGCCAAGCACCTGCGCTATGTTGAGCGTGAATCCCGCAGGCTGGCCCGGCAAACCTTTTACGGCATGGGCCGGTGGCAGGGGAAGCTGGAATACAAGCAGGCGTTCCTGGGCCGGATCGTGGACATTGGCGCCGAGCTGTTCGCGATCGCCGCCTGCTGCAGCCGGGCCGAAATGCTCCGGCTCAAGGATCCCGCCCAGGGCAGAAGCGCCCTGACACTGGCCGACGCGTTTGCGGGGCAGTCGCGCCTGCGCGTGGAGGCCTTGTTCAACGAGCTGTGGCACAACACCGACGACGCCGACAAGTCGCTGGCGGATTCCGTGCTCAAGGGCGACTTTGCCTGGCTGGAGGAAGGCGTGCTCGACCCGTCCGAAGGAACAGGGCCCTGGATCGCCGACGCCACTCCCGGACCGTCACGGCACCAGAACCAGCACAGAAAGTACAGGTGACCCGGGCCGCCCGCTTACGTCCGGACGGGGTGCTGGGAAACGTTGAGGCTGACGGCATTGTGGAGGGCCAGCCCCGCCGCTCCTACGGCACCCTCGAACTCGGTCCAGTCCTTGACCCGAACCTCCACGGGACTCAGGAACGTCAACACCGTCTCCCGCAGGCCCCGCTGAAACCCGTCGCCCAGGGCCGGCCACAGCGATGTGGTCTGGCCGGTGACAATGATCGTTGCAATACCCAACAGGTTCACCACTCCGCCGACCGACCGCCCAAGGCGGCGGCCGACGTCGTCCATGAAACTGGAAAGTGCCCGGCTGCCGGACGCAAGTTCTGCTAGGAGGTCATCGATGGTGCCCTGGCTGCCGGCAACTCCCGGCGCCCCCGCAAGAATTTGGTCGAGACCGGCGTACATCTGCAGGCAGCCGCGGTTGCCGCACTGGCACAGCGGGCCGTTGGGATCCACGGACATGTGGCCAAATTCCGTGGAGCGGCCCCCGGCCCCCGAAAACACCTTGCGCCGGTTGATGATGCCCATGCCGACGCCGGGTCCCAAGCCAAGCAGCAGGAAGTCCTCGCGGTTGCGGCCCAGCCCAAAACTAACCTCGCGGGTGGATAACGCAAAGAGGTCGTTGGCAACAAACACGGGCAGCTTGACGGCGTCCCGAAGCGCGGGACCCAGCGCAAAGTCCTGCCAGCCCAGGGTGGCGGAGATCCGCACGGTGGACAGTGCCCGGTCCACTGCGCCGGAGACCGACACGCCAACCGCAGCCACCCTGTCGGGGTGGTCCAGCGCCGACCGCTGTTCGCCAATGGCGGCGGCCATCTGCCCCACGGGATCGGCGGCCGGGTCAAAGTCCACCGTCCTGGCGTTGTGGATGCTGCCGTCAATGATCATGGTGACGATGGAGATCGCCTTCGCCTCCACGGTCAAGCCGATGACGGCGGCGGAGTCGGCCACCAGTTCCACCGGTACACGGGGCCGTCCGGGCGCGGCCCCCTGGCTCGGCGACCCGTCGGAGGACCCTGCCGAGTTCGCTGTGGTCCCGGAGGGGCATTCGGCGGGGCGTTCGCGCACATAACCATCGGCCATCAGGCGCCGAATCTGGGCCGTCACCGTGGCAGGTCCCAAGCCGAGCGAGCGCGCAATTTCACTGCGGCTCAGGGGGCCAACCTGGCCCAGCAGGCCCAATATTTCGGCACGGCTCACGGCGTCGGCGGCCGGCATCCTGGGCGCACGGCCCCCTGGTCCTGTGATTTTCTTACTCCCCTTGACTCTCGTGAATCGTGTGACTAGTCTAACATCACACTATTAATTCGGTACCAAATTAATTAAGCCGCGGACTATGGTCCGCACCACGTTCACCTATCTGAGGCATCGATGATCAACTTTGAGGACCGCGTTGGGCCCGACTTTGGCGAACGCGCCCCGCGCTACCCGGATTGGGAGTTCCCGGGGTGGCTGGCCGAGGCCAAATTTGGCATCTTTGTGCACTGGGGGCTCTACTCGGTTCCGGCATTTGCCGAGGTGGGCGGTACGGCCACGCCCGTGGAGGATGCCTACCGCGACCACCAGTATGCGGAGTGGTACGGCAACACTGTGCGCATTGAGGGCAGCAGCGCCCAGGCCTACCAGCGGGCCAATTTCGGCCCCGGCAGCAGCTACGAGGACCTTGCCGATGTCTGGACGGCCAAGAATTTCGACGCCGGTGAGTGCCTTGAGCTGTTCAAGGCGGCAGGTGCGCGCTACGTTGTGCCGACCACCAAGCACCACGACGGATTTTGCCTCTGGAACACCGAAACCACGCCCTTCAACAGCGCCGCGCGCGGGCCCGGCCGGGACTTGATTGGCG
Source organism: Specibacter sp. (assembly GCA_049578485.1). Lineage (GTDB taxonomy): Bacteria > Actinomycetota > Actinomycetes > Actinomycetales > Micrococcaceae > Specibacter. The sequence continues at coordinate 3,558 of JBAUMA010000120.1, read as the reverse complement.
AGTTCGCCACGGCCGCCAGGAGTACGGGGCTGAAGTTTGGCGCGTACTTCTCCGGGGCCCTCGACTGGCACGTCAGCGACTTCCGGGCCATCGACTCCGATCCCGACATCTTCCGGCTGCGCCGCAACGACGAGGACTTTGCCCGGTATTCCCACGCCCAAGTTCGTGAACTCATCAACCGGTACCGCCCCGACATCCTCTGGAATGACATCGACTGGCCCGACGCCGGAAAATCCGACGCCGACTTTGGCGTGGCCGCCCTCTTTGACGAATACCTCACGGTTGTCCCCGGCGGGATCGTGAACGACCGCTGGGGTGTGCCCTCCCACGGTTACCTCACCCGGGAATACTCCGACATCGGCGGACTGTCCGGGAAGCACTGGGAAAGCTGCCGCGGGCTGGGCCGCTCCTTCGGCGTCAACCAGCGGGAAACCACCGCCGACGTGCTCAGCGTTGCCGAATTGGTGCGCCACCTGGTCTCGGTGGTCTCCCGGAACGGGAACTTCCTGCTCAACATCGGACTGGCCGCCGACGGAACGGTGCCCGCCATCTACCGGGACCGGCTGCTGGGCCTGGGCGCCTGGCTCACGGCCAACGGGGAGGCAATCTACGCCACCACGCCGTGGCCGGGAACCCTCACCGCCACCCAGAAGGACCACTACGCCGTTACTGTTGGCGCGGAAGCCGCGTACTTGTTTGTGCTTACCGCCGACGCTCCCGACGCCTGGCTGCCGCCGGCACCGCTCGATGTGACGGGCGGCCACTGGCTCGGCGCCGCGCATGGGAGCGACGGCCCGTTCGCCGTCCCCTGTGAACTGCAAGGACAGCCCGTGGCAGTATTTGCCATCCCACACTCCAGGCAGGCATCATCCCAGCATCTCGCGCAAGGAGGTCCCGCCGAATGAGTGAACCATGGATTGGCGTTGATATTGGCGGCACCAAGATCGCTGCCGGCCTGATCGACGACGCCGGAAACGTGCTGGCCCGCAGCCAGTGCCCCACCCCGCAGGGCGGGGAGGCTATCGCCGATGCCGTTGCGCAGCTGCTGGTGAGGCTCACCGCGGACCGGCCGGGCGCCGTCGTCGGGGTTGCCGTACCAGGCTATGTCTCCACCGACCACAGGACGGTCGCCAATGCGGCCAACCTTGAGCTGGTCGACGCCCGGCTGGCGGACTGGATCGAGGACCGGATCAACGTCAATGCCGTTGTGGTCAACGACGCGAACGCCGCCCTATGGGCCGAATACCGTTTTGGTGCGGCCCGCAGGGTGCAAGACGTGGTCATGGTGACGGTTGGCACCGGAATTGGCGGCGGCCTGCTGGTCAACGGCGAACTGGTGCCGGGGGCCCACGGCTTTGCCGGCGAGGTGGGGCACATGGTGGTGGAGCCCGGCGGGCGTCCGTGCGGCTGCGGCACCCTGGGCTGCCTGGACCGCTACGCCAGTGGCACCGCATTGGGCCGGGAAGTCCACAGTGAGGCAGATTTCGCCGAGATCGGCCATTGGCTGGGGGTGGGCCTGAGCCAGGTGGTCATGCTGTTGGACCCGGGCGTGATCCTGCTTGGCGGCGGCGTCAGCGCGGCCGGGGCGGCCCTGACCGCGCCGACCCAGGAAACCCTCAACCGGCTGCTCGCCGGCCACGGCCGTGAAACAGCACCTCCTGTGCGCCTGGCCCAGTTGGGGCCCGACGCCGGATTCATTGGCGCGGCCGCCTACGCAGCCGACCACGTCGCGGCACGGGACCAGCACCCGGCCCTCTGAGCCACCTCATCGTCAAGCAAGCAAACGTTTAGCAAGGATCACCATGAACGCGCAGACCCAGGAACTTCCCGACCAGTCCCAGGTGTGGAGCCCGCCGCTTGAACCGTTGCAGGACGGCGGGCTGGCCCGGCCCCGGATCGGCATTGCGGGGATCTCCATCGAGTCCAGCACATTCTCCCCGCACATCAGCGGAGCGGAGGCGTTCACGGTCCGCCGGGGTGCTGACTTGTTGGGCTACTACCCGTTCCTGGAGGACGGGCAGGATTTGCGCGAGGCAGCAGAGTGGGTGCCGCTCATGCATGCCCGGTCGTTGCCCGGCGGCGCCGTGGATCCGGAACTGTATGTGGCGTTCCGCGACGAAATCGTGGCGCAGATCAAGAATGCAGGACACCTGGACGGACTGTTTTTCGACATTCACGGCGCCATGAGCGTGGTGGGCATGCAAGACGCCGAGGGCGATTTGGCCCGGCATGTGCGCGAAGCACTCGGCGGCGACGTCCTGGTCACCACTTCCATGGACCTGCACGGCAACGTCTCCTTTGAGCTGCTCAAGAACGTGGACCTGATCACGTGCTACCGCATGGCCCCGCATGAAGACTTCATGAACACGAAGGAACGGGCCGTCTACAACCTGCTCACCAGGATGCGGGCCGCAACCGGCTCGGATGTGCTCAAACGCCGCCCCTTGAAGGCCTGGGTCCCGGTTCCGGTCCTGTTGCCGGGCGAAAAGACCAGCACCCGAATTGAGCCGGCCAAGGGCATCTACGACCTGGTTCCGGCTGTCACCGAGCTCGACGGCGTGCTCGACGCGGCCATCTGGATCGGCTACGCCTGGGCCGACGAGCCCCGGTGCCAGGCGTACGTCGTCGTGACCGGCGACGACGAAAACGTGATCCGGCGAGAGGCCCAGGGGCTGGCGCGCCTCTTCTGGGACGCGCGGCGGGACTTTGCCTTTGTCGCCGAAACTGCCACCCTCGTGGACGGCATTGCGGCGGCCATCGCCCCCGGAGCGCCGCGCCCGTACTTCCTCTCCGACACAGGCGACAACCCCACGGCCGGCGGCGCCGGGGACGTGACGTGGACGCTGGCCGAGTTGCTTGCCAGCAAGCCGCTCGCCGCCGCCGATGTGAGGCTGGTGCACGCCTCGATTTTCGACGCCGAAGCCGTGGCCCGGGCAGTCGCGGCCGGGGTGGGCGGTTCCGTGGACCTTGAGGCCGGCGCCCGCATCGACGACAACGCCCACGGTCCCGTCCGGCTGGCGGGCACCGTGTATTCGATCACCGAGGGCGACGACACGGCAGGCACCCAGGCGGTCATCAACGTGGGCAACGTGTTTGCCATCATGACCGAACGCCGCAAGCCGTTCCACCACATCAGCGACTTCACGCAGCTGGGCCTGGATCCGGCCGAATTTGAGATCATCGTGGTGAAGATCGGCTACCTCGAGCCGGAGCTGTACAACGCCGCCGCGGGTTGGAAGTTGGCGCTCACTCCTGGCGGCGTGGACCAGGATTTGCTGCGGCTGGGCCACTCCCACCTGGCGCCCGGCGTGTTCCCGTTCGTTGACACGGATGCCGTCCCGCCACTGAAGGCAGTTATCCACCGCCGCTAGGCCCGTAGGTCGAGCCCGTCGAGACCCGTGGTGCCTCCACAGACGAGTGTTGTTAGAAGATTGTTCACATTCTCGAACATGGTATCGAAAAATGTCGGTGCCGGCCGGTAAAATAAGGGGTATGGAAGCAACGGCAAGGATGCCGGGACATCCCGGATCCACCCAGGACGGCAGGAGCATTGGTGAT
>JBAUMA010000119.1:0-7174 GCA_049578485.1 Specibacter sp. | reverse complement strand
CCGGTGGCACCATCGGGCAAGCAATTGATTCGGCCCAGACCGCCACGGTGTCAGGGCTGAAGCAGACCGGCCTGTCCGTCAAGTAGCAGCACAGCTGGGGGCCGCCTCACCTGAGGCAGCCCCCGGCAGTTAGGAGATTCTCATGGCCACCCAGGCCGTTACCACGCTTGCCCGCCGCAGGCGCCGCCCAGCATCAGGCACGGGCGGGCGGGCCGCAGCGCTTTTCCTGGTCCCGTTCTTTGCCGTCTTTGCCCTAGCAATGGTCGCACCCGTGATCTATTCCATTGTCCTTAGCTTCTATGCACAGCAGAAGTCAGGTCTGGGCTTCGGCGAAGCAACGACCGTCTTCGTTGGACTGGAGAACTACCTCCAGGTCCTGCAATCGGATTCTTTCGTCCCCGGCATTGCCCGGCTTGCCTTGTACTGCCTGATCTACATTCCCTGCATGGTGGGCGGTGCGATCATCTTCGCACTCCTGCTCGATGCCACAGCCGCCCGGATGCGCAAGCTTTTCCAACTGCTCATCTTCCTTCCCCACGCAGTGCCGGGAGTCATCGCAGCCCTCATTTGGGCCTACCTGTACACCCCCGGCATCAGCCCCCTGGTCCAAACCCTCGCCGGCGGCGGCATCCAAATCAACTTCCTGGACGCCCACATGGTCCTGCCCTCCATTGTGAACATCGGTGTCTGGGAATGGACCGGATACAACGTCATCATCTTGTTCACGGCCCTGCAGGCAGTTCCGAGGGAAGTTCTGGAAGCGGCCCGTGTTGACGGTGCCGGGGAAATCCGGATGGCCCTGGGCATCAAATTCCCGCTGGTGCGTCCGGCCCTGGGCGTGATCATGCTCTTCACCATCATTGGAACCCTCCAGCTCTTCACGGAACCGTCCATCATCGGCAAAGCCACGGCATCGATTACCAGCACCTGGGTGCCGAACATGTGGGCCTACGATGCGGCCTTCATACGGCACAACCTCAACCAGGCCGCGGCGGCGTCGATCATCATCGCCGCCCTGGCAGCGGTACTGTCCCTCGTCGTCACCCGATTCAACTCGAGGATGAACAAGCCATGACCACCGAAACCCTTAGTCGACACGAAAACAAGGCCCGCAGGACGCCGGCCGCCAGTCCCAAGCCGGCCGGGAAAACTTCGGCCCGCCAGAGCGGTTTCGCCAGCAAGTTCACCGTCAACGGACTGCTGATCCTGGGCTCCGCCTACATGGTTCTTCCGGTGCTGTGGCTGCTCTTCGCCTCCACCAAGAACTCTGCTGACCTCTACGGGACCAGCTCATACTCCCTGGGTCATTTTGCCCTCTTTGAGAACATCGCGGCCGTGGCCGGGCAGGATGGCGGGCTATTCTTCCGATGGATGGGCAACTCCGTCCTATACGCCGGTGTCGGTGCCGTCCTGGGCAGCCTCATCTCGGTCATGGCCGGGTACGCCTTTGACAAGTTTGCGTTCCGCGGCAAGGACTCACTGTTCGGATTCGTGCTGGTGGGGGTCTTGATTCCCAACACTGCCACCGTGTTGCCCATGTACCTGTTGGCATCCCTGGTGGGCATGACGAACACCATTTGGTCCATTCTGATCCCCGTGTTGTGCAATCCCTTTGGCGTCTATCTGGCTCGAGTCTATGCCGCATCCTATGTGCCCAATGAGACGCTGGAGGCCGCCAGGATGGACGGTGCCGGCCCCATCAGGTCCTTCTTCTCCCTGGGCCTGCCCATGATGCTCCCGGGATACATCACGATTGCCTTGTTCCAGTTCATCGGGGTGTGGAACAACTTCATGCTTCCCCTGGTGATGCTCCAAAATCAGCAACTGCTGCCGGTCAGTGTGGGCATCTCCATCTGGCAGGGCTATGCGGTTCCGCAACCCGAGTTCGCCCCCATGGTCATCACCGGTTCGTTGCTATCCATCATCCCCTTGCTTGTGGCATTCATTTTGCTGCAGCGATTCTGGAAATCCGGACTGACGGCAGGAAGTGTCAAGTGAGCAACCAAGCACCACCACTCAACGTTGCACTGGCCATGCCCGCGGCAACAGCAAACCGTTTGTTCACGCCACGACTGATGGATGCGTTGGCGTCCAAGTTAAATTTGCTAAGCCGTGAGCCGATCCAGGAATTCCGGAGTCCGCAGTCTCTGGCCATGCTTGCCAAGGCCGATGTCCTCATTTCGGGCTGGGGCTGTCCGATGATTGACCAGGCGGTGCTCACTACGGCACCACGGCTGCGATACATCCTGCATTCGGCAGGCAGCGTCAGGCACCACGTGGGCGAGGCCTGCTGGGAACGGGGCATCCAGATCAGCACGGCGGCCGACGCGAACGCGATCCCCGTTGCCGAGTACACGGTGGCCATGGTCCTGCTGGCCAACAAGCGGGTCCTGCAAATAGCGCGACAGCTCCACACCGAAAAAGCAGGCATCGAACCCGAAGACGTCTTCCCGGACCTGGGCAACTACCGCAAACGCGTGGGCGTCATCGGGGCCTCCAAGATTGGCCGGCACGTGATCCGGCTGCTTGGCTCCTATGACGTGGAGGTGGTGGTTTCCGATCCTTACCTTGCCGCAGCCGACGCCGTCGAGCTGGGCGTCACCGTCGTGACCCTGGACGAACTCATGGCGAGCAGCGACGTCGTCACACTGCACGCACCGTCACTGCCCTCCACCAGGAACCTCATCGATGCCCGCCGGATTGCGGCTTTGCAACCCGGGGCAACGTTCATCAACACCGCCAGGGGGGAGCTGGTGGACCAGGAGGCCCTGCTGCGCCGTCTGGAGAAGGGCGACATCTTCGCCGTGCTCGATGTCACCACACCCTGGGTGCTCCCACCGGATTCCGGCTTCTACACGAACCCCCATGTCCTGCTGACCCCGCACATGGCAGGCTCACTCGGCACCGAACTGGAGCGCATGGCCGCCAGCACCGTCCAAGAGGCACACCGTCTCGCCCGTGGTGAACCATTGCGGTTCCCTTTGCGCGAGCATGACTTCCAAATCACCGCCTAGTTCCCAACCGCAACAACCGAGACGAATACTCAACGAGGAGAATTCCATGTCCAACTTTGTACTGAACCGCCGCCAGCTGCTGAAGACCGGAGGCGCGGGCGGATTCGCCATCGCCCTGGCCGCATTGTCCGCTACGCAGGCCGACGCCGCATCATCGCACGGGCACCAGCCCGGAGGGCCGCAGATCGTTGATCTGGGACCCGCGGTCGTGCAATTTTCGCTCATGAGCGGACTGGTGGTCGGGGACACCGTCTACATTGGTTCACGGAACCTGAACCCGCCGCGCGTGATCGGTTTCGACCTACCCACCCGCACCGTCACATCACGCACCGACCTCGGTCCCGGGTACAGCATCCAGGCGCTGGCCGTAGATGCCACGGGCCGATACCTGTACGCCGGTGTTCTGCGTGATTCCATCGACGGGAAACCGAACCTGTTCCGCTGGGACCTGAGCACCCCCGGCCAGCCCGCTGTCGGCGTCGCGGTGACGGGGGATAGGGACATTCGTGCCCTCACCGTCGCCCCCGACGGCAAGGTCTACGTCGCCGGGGGCGGGGATACAGCTATCCCGCCGTCACTGTGGGAATACGACCCCGCAACCGGTGCCGTCACCAACTGGGGTGTCCCTGATCCGGGCGCCACGATCGCCCAGGCCGTGGCAGCGACCGACACCACCGTGTATTTCGGCACCGGCAGCGTGCTCGGTGGCGGCAACGGCGCAAGCCTGGCACAAATCTTCGCCTTTGACCGCACCACCAAGACGTCAACAAAGATCCTGCCCACCGAGCTCGCAGCCGGCGTATCGGTGACGGCGCTCTCCGTCCTTGACGGCCAGCTCGGCGTTGGCGTCAAGGGACCCGGCAAGTCCGCCCTCATCAACCTGGCCGACCCCTCGAAGTACACGATCATTCCGAAGACCGGTGTCTCGTTCCGGCAAAGCGGAAACATCGTCTACTTCACGAAAGACCCCAACGTGTTCTCCTTCAACACGACAACGAAGAAGATCGCCCAGGTCCAGACGGAGGATCTTGGCTCGATCTGGGGCTTGGGCATCTACAACGGCAAGCTTGAGGCCGTCTCCGCGAACGGCTTGGTCGCCGAGATCGACCCGCTCACCCACACCTCGACCCTTTTCGATCTGACCGCGGCCGGCGCCCCCGCCGGCCCCCAACTGGGCATGGGCATCGCTGCCGGCGGCGGCGTGGTCTACGCCGGCGGCACCGCGACCATCGCACGACACCAGCTCTCCACCGGGGCCGTGACCAACCTGCCCGCCTCAGGGGAACAGAAGGACGCCGTCGTCGTCGACGGGGTCCTGTACACAGGCCAGTACAACTCCCTGGGCATATGGGGCTACGACCCCGCCACAGGACAGCCGCCGCACCAGCTGGCACCCCTGCCGACCGGCCAAAACCGCCCCCTCGATGTGTGCTGGGACCCGATCAACCGCCTGGTTGTGGTGGCCGCCCAAAACGACACGGCCGGCGGCGGCTCCATCACCTTCTACGACCCCGCGACCGGCCACGCCACCACGGCGATCAACCCGATCGACAGCCTTCAAATGGTGCGCGCCGTCGCGAGCCAGGACGGCATCGCCTACCTGGGTGGCGACAACATCTACGCCACGGGACCCCGCAGCACCATCGTCGCCTGGGACCCGGTAGCCAACAGGGAGCTGTGGCGCCTGGACCCGGGACAAAGCCAGGGCGTCGCGGCGTTGGCCATCCAAGGCCGCTACCTCTTTGGACTGTCCCGGAAATCGGCGGGCCTGTTCGTGATCGACCTGCCCACCCGCAAGGTGGTCCACACCGCCGACATGAGCGCCGTGTGTACCGATTTCGCATCCATGGCTGTCAGCCGCGGCGTCGTCTACGGCGTCTCGGACACCACCGTGTTCCGGATCGACCCGCACAATTTTGCCGTCTCGGTCGTGGTCGCCGGCATCAACGGTGCTTGGTACAGCGGCCCGCACATTGCCGCCGATGAGACCGGCATGCTCTACACACTCCGCGGCCCCAACCTCATCCAAATCGACGACTGCCGCCGCCAGCCGAACCCGAAGAAGCACCGTAGCTAAGCGTCAATCCCATTCCGAATCCCATCCAAGGAGTCCTGATGTCTGAATCGAACATGAGCCGCCGACACGTTTTGCAGCTTGGCGGGGCCATCGGCCTGGCAGCCGCTGCGATGCCCCTCAGCGGTGCGAATGCCGCCACAGTCCCCACCCATAAGAACATGACCGGGCCGGTGATCACCGATCTGGGACCCGGTGCCGAGCAGTTCTCGCTCATGAGCGGGCTGCGGGTCGGGGACACCGTCTACATTGGCTCGCGCAACCTGGATCCGCCCCGGGTCATCGGCTTCCACCTGCCCAGCCAAAAAGTGGTCTCACGCACCGATCTTAGCTCCGGTTACACCATCCAGGCACTGGCCGCGGACCCCACCGGACGCTACCTCTACGCCGGAACACTGTCCCATACCCCCACCGACCCGGCCAACCTTTTCCGCTGGGACCTCACGACGCCGGGGACCCCGGCCGTGACGCTGGGCAAGGTTGGGGACCGCGATGTCCGGGACCTCGACGTCGCCCCGGACGGGACCGTGTACGTTGTCGGCGGTGGCTCATCGACGCCTCCCGCGTTGTGGGAATACAACCCCGCCACCGGCGCCATCACCAGCCTGGGCATTCCCGACCCCAACGCGACCCTGGCCCGCGCCGTCGCGGCTACGAACACGACAGTGTTCTTCGGCGCCGGCAGCATCCTTGGCGGCGGCGGAAACACCAGTAAGGCATCCCTGTTCGCCTACGACCGCGCCCACGGCACGTTCACCTCGATAGTGCCGGCGGAAATTGTGGGCGATCCCAGCCTGCGGGCACTGGCCGTCGTGGGCGACCAGTTGGCCATCGGCACCTCGGGCTCCAAGAGCGCCGCCCACTTCGCCATCATGGATCTCGCCAACTACTCCTCCTACACCGTGCGGACCTCCAACGGCGTCACGGTCAAGACGTTCGCCGCGGCCGGCAGCAACATCTACTACTCCACCGACGTCGGCCTCCAGGCGTACTCGACCACCGACAAGACGGTCACCAGCGTCGACATCAAGGGACTGGACCTCGGCGAAATCTGGGGCGTGGACGCGTATGCGGGCAGGCTCGAGGTCACCTCCGCCTACGGCTTCGTCGCGGAGATCGACCCGGCCACCGGTGCCTCCGTGGTCACGGACCTTGGCAACGCCGGCGCACCGGTGGATCCGCAACTCGCGATGGGCATCGCCGCGGGCGACGGCCAGGTCTACGTTGGCGGCACGGGCACGGTGGCCCGCCACTCCCTGCGGAACGGCAAGGTCCTGAACCTGCAGTTCCCGGGCGAGGCCAAGGACGCCGTCGTCGTCGGTGGGGCCCTCTACACGGGTCAATACGACTCCCAAGGCATCTGGTCCTACAACCCACGAAACTCCACCGGGCCGCGCCAGCTCGCGACCTTCCCGGCCGGACAAAACCGGCCCTTGGACGTGCAGTGGGACCAAAAGCATCGGCTGATCCTGGTCGGCGTGCAGGACGACGCCGACGGCGGTGGATCCCTGACGGTGTTCAACCCCAAGACGGGCAAGGCCACATCCGTTGTCAACCCGATCGACACTATTCAGTTGGTCCGTGCCGTCGCGGCGGATGATGGCGTGGCCTACCTGGGCGGAGACAACGCACAAAAGACGGGTCCGCGCGGCACCGTGGTCGCCTGGGATCCAGTGGCCGGCAAGGAACTGTGGCGCATCGAGTCGGGGCAGGTCAACGGTGTGGCATCCTTGGCCGTGGTCGGACGCTACTTGTTTGGGCTCAGCCTGAAAGGTGGCTACTTCGTCATCGACCTCCGGCGCCGTGCCGTGGTGCACACGGCAGACCTTCGGAGCATTTGCCCGGGCTTCTCGGCGATGGTGGTCAACCGCGGCGCCGTCTACGCAGCGTCGGACACAACCGTGTTCCGATTCGACGCCAAGACGTTTGCCGTGACCACCGTGGCCGCCGGCATCAACGGCGGCTGGTACAGCGGACCGCACATTGCCAACGACGAGAACGGCATGCTGTACACCATGCGCGAGCGCAACCTGGTGCGGATCGACGACCGTCCGCGTCGATAAACCCGCGGCGGCCGGGCCGAAAC